>JBLRXF010000175.1:0-6728 GCA_047920875.1 Haliea sp.
AGCAGGCGAGCCCCCTCGCGCATTGGCCCGACCTGCTCCCAGGGCGCTGGTTCACTCTAGTTACGTTGCCGGGCTGTATCCGGACGAGGAGACTTTACATGCGCTTGAAGATTGCATCCATCGCTGCCGCCACCCTTCTGCTGGGGGCCTGCACGACCAATCCCTATACCGGAGAGCGCCAGGCCGGCAAGGCGGCCACCTACGGGGTGGGCGCCGCTGCGGTCTGCGGCATCATCGGTTCCATGGACTCCAGCAAGCATGCCCGCAATGCGGCGCTGGGCTGCGGCATTGTCGGCGCCGGCGTCGGTGCCTATATGGACGTGCAGGAAGCCAAACTGCGCGAGCAGCTGCAGGGCAGCGGCGTCCAGGTGGTTCGCGAGGGCGACAATATTCGCCTGGTCATGCCCGGCAATATCACTTTCCAGACCAATTCCTACAACCTGCGCAGCGACGTCTACCCGACGCTGAACTCGGTCGGCGAGGTCCTGGCCAAATACGGCGAGACAACGCTGCGGGTCACCGGCCATACCGACAACACCGGCGGGCGCAAGCTCAACCAGGAGCTGTCCGAGCGCCGCGCCGGCAGCGTCGCCGATTATCTGGTCACCCGCAATGTCAGCCGCTCGCGGATGCTGGTGCAGGGCATGGCCTTTGACCAGCCCGTCGCCGACAACAGCAGCGAGCAGGGCCGGGCCCAGAATCGGCGGGTAGAACTCTACATTCTGCCGCAAACCTGAGCCCGGCACCTCAGTCGATGTCGAAGCTGTAGTAAAGATCCACCGAGCTCTCCAGGCGGCTCACCACTTCCAGCCACAGGCGCGCCTGCAGGTACAGGCGCGTGGTCAGGATATTGACCGGTTCGTACAGCCCCACGCCGTAGGACAGGTAGATGCGGTCACCAATATAGCCGCTGACGGTGGCCGCCGTCTCGTCCTCGGAGCCCTCGGCACCAAACTCCACATTGCGCAGGCCCGGGAGGCTGTTGAGCCCTTCGACAATACCGCTCTGATTGACCAGACCAGTGCCGACTGACAGCGCCATGGCAGTGCCGTCAGCACCTGCGCCGCTGTCCATGCCCCGCCCCCGCACCAGATAGGAGAGGGTCTCGGTCTGTGACAGTGCAGGCTCCGAATACAGGGTGATCTGCGGTTCTTCCAGGGTGCCGTTGACCAGTACCCCGGCGCGCACGTCATCGGCCGGGATCTCCCGCTCAGCCCGCAGGTTGAGCTCCGGGTTCTCCGGCAGCCCGGTGAAGGAAATCCTGCCCTGGCGCACCAGCAGGCGCTGGCCGTAGGCGCGAAACTCGCCGCCGACAATGTTCAGGTTGCCAAAGACCTGTGGCGGTCGCCCGGACAGCTGCTGCAGCGAGAGATCACCGCCGACAATGACATTGAGGTCACGCCCCTGTACCCGGAATCGGTCCCGGATCCGAACCCTGATCTCGGCGTCCAGATTGAAGTGGCTGTCCGCAGCGACGGGGTGGCCGGCATAATCCACCTCCACTACATCCGCTGACAGCGAGACGCTGCCCGCAGGCAGTTGCTCGTAGGCGAGCACGCCGGAACTGACCCGCACTTCACCGCCGACAACAACACCGGCAGTGGTGGCGCGCAGGCGCAGATCCGGACTTACCACCGCTTCGGTACTGGGTGGGTACAGCAGGCGATTGCCCTCCCCCCGCAGGTTAACGCTCAATTCGAACGCTGGCCGGAAACGGGCGTCGCCACTGAGTTCCAGTTCTCCACCACCGAGGCTGGCAGTGCCAGCGAGCTCGGCACGATCACCCAGCAGGGTCACCACCAGTGCCACGTCACGCAGTTCCGTGGGGTTGGCATGCGTTTCCAGCGCACCCTCGGACCAGCGAATTTCCCCCAGCACTTCCGGCTCAGCCAGGGTGCCCTGCAGGCGCAGGGCACCATTCAGGACACCGTCGAGGCGCGACAGCTGCGGCAAAAAGGGCCGCAGCGCCGCAAGCTGCAGCTGCTGCAGAGCCAGGCTACCTTCCAGCGCTGCAGCGCGGTCTCCCGGCAGGCGCACTGCCAGGGTGAGGACCCTGGCGCCCTCGCGCATCATGGCCGCGTCAAGCACCAGGCCGGTGTCGCCCTGCTCCAGGTTGGCGGTAAGCGACTCCCAGCCCAGACTGGCGGATTCGCCTTCGGGGTAGAACTGGGTCAGGGTTCCCCCGGAACTCAGGATCTGCGCTGTCGCTTGCAGCGGGCGGCCCGGCTCCCATTGCGTGCGCAAAGAGGCGCTGAGAGGGCCGGTCATCTGCAATTGCTGAGGCAGCAGCGCGGCGAACAGGGCCAGATCGCCATCCAGGGCCGCGGTGCCGCCGCCGCTGGGATCAAGAATCCACTCTGAAACGCACAAGGTGCTCTCGGGCAGCCGCCAGCAGTGCGCGGCCAGGCTGTTCCCACCAGGCCCCAGACGCAGCGCAAACGGCGCTTCCAGCGTCAGTGGCCCCAGAGGCGTCTGCACCCCTTCGGTGCTGACCCGCACGGTCCAGTTGTCGTCCTCCTGGCGGCCAGAAAACAGCAATGCTCCCGCCAGTCTGCCGCCGGCAGACAGCAACAGCTGCGGTTCCTCGCGGGTGCCGCTGACCTGCGCCGCAACAGTCCCCAGGAATACATCCCGGACCAGAACCTCCCCGAGACTCAGGCTCGCATCCAGCGTTCCATTAGCGGCCAGCGCCAGCTGCCCGGACAGTGCGCCATGATCAATGCGCAGCTCCTGCCAGCGGATATCATCCAGACTGCCCTGCAGCGCAATGGTGGAGTCCCGTGGCCGCCACTCGCCCCGCAGCTCTGCGCTGCCGCGACTGCCCGACTGCCAGCGCCCGAGATCCGCGATCTCCAGCTCAACCACCCCCGCCGCCTCCGCTCCCCCTCCATACAGGCGCAGGCGGGCACCGTTGGCCTCGGCCAAAAGCTCGCCAGCACCGATGTAGCTGCCAGCCGCCAGGGCCAGATCCCCGCTCAGGGTAGCGGGCAAGCCGTTGATATCGCCGCTGATTTCAACGTCGTCCAGGCTTGCCTGCCAGTCTCCAGCCGCCAGCGTGCCGCGGGTGCCCAGGCGCCCGGAGAGCTTGCCAAAGACGTAATCGTTCAGCCTGGGCAAGGTCATTCCTGGGGACTCGAGGCTTGCCTGCCAACGCCATTCCTCACCGTAGTCCAGGGTGCCCGCGACCAGCACGCTGCCCTCGCCAGCCACGTCGGTGAGCCGCAACGCCTGCACGACGACAGTGCCGTCGCTGTGCGACGCCACAAGATTCAAGTCCACCAGGGGATAACCGGTTTCCACCAGCTGTGCCTGCAGCGTCAGACTCTGCGCGTTCTGCGTACCTTCGGCGTTCAGGACCACGGGCAAGGCCAGGCTGGCGTCGGCCAGCTCCGTCGGCCATCCAGGCAGTTGGGCGAGCGCAAAGCTTTCCGGGCCCGAGAGTATGAGCTCCGCCGCAAACGGCAGCGCGGGGTCGAGCAGATTCACATCGGCTGTCAGCGCCAGGGTCGGTTCACCCGCCACATTCAGCGCCATCGCAAGGGCATCAGCCTGCCCATTCACCAGCAGCTGCAGCGTTCGCCCACGCAGCACCTCCGGCAGGATGGCATCCGCCGGACGGGCGTCGACCTGCAGGGACAGGGGCCAGGCGCCAGCCATGTCCAGCTCGCCGGCCGCATCCAGGGAACCCCATTCGGCGCTGTCGATTGCAAGCCTGTTGAGCGCAAAACTGCTGCCCTGCCAGCGCAGGCCCAGAGCCAGACGCTGCAGACGCTGGTCGAAATCGCCGACGCGCAGCCCGGGGGCCTGCAGCTCAAGACTGTCCACCCGCAGCAACAGTGGCAGCGCAATCTCCGGCAATTGCAGCGACGCGGGGTCCGACGCCTCGGCGGCCTCGGACTCCAGGGTCAACAGACCACCGGCGATCACCACCTGGTCCAGCGACAGGGCAGACCCATCCAGCTTCACCCCCAGGCTGGCCTGCTGCTGCTGCCAGCTGCCGCCCGGCCAAAGTACCCGCATGGCATCGATGCGGACCCGGGGTGCCGCTACGCTGACAGGCAGCGCCAGGGTCTCAGCGTCAACGCTTGCGGGCTCGTTCTCCGCCGCCTCTTCCTGGCCGGCCATAAGCTCGAGCGTCAGGCTGCCCAGATTGAGCTGGGCGAAGCACAGGCGACTCTGCCACAGGCAGCCGGGCGCCAGCTCGGTGTGCAGGTCGGTCAGGTGCAGCTCCATGTCCGCCGTGGTCAGCAGCAGGCGCCGCAGCCGCAGTTCCCCGGCAAGGCTGCCACTGTCGTACTCAACTTCCACAGGCACCAGTGAGGGCAGCAGACCCAGCAGCAGGCGTGTCCCGGGTGCAGTAAATGGCGCGGCTGCCAGCAGAAGCAGGCACAGCAACAGCAGCAGCACTAGACCCTGTGCCAGCGACTTCAAAACTCGGCTCCGATATTGACGTGCACGCGCCAGCGGGGATCGTCCTCGCTGAGGCTGCGCGCCAGTTCCAGCTTGATGGCGCCCACGGGGGTCATGTAGTGAAGCCCGAAACCGGCGCCGTAGTTGGCCTCGAACTCGCCCTCGTCAAAGGCATCGCCGCCGTCAATGAACAGAGAGCTGCGCCAGTTCCTGAGGAACGTGTACTGGTATTCAAGGCTGGCGACGGCCAGGCGGTTGCCGCCGAGGACGAACTCGCGCTCCTGACCATCGCGCAACACCAGGTCCACGTCGTTGCCTATGGACTGGTGGCCAAAGCCACGGATGCTCTGTGAACCACCGGCAAAGAAACTCAGGGACGGCGCCAGGTCGTCCCGCTGGCCATCCCCCAACAGGGCAGCACCCGCCTCGGCACGGGCTACCAGCCTGTGCCGCTCGGCAAGGGGCATCACGTAGATCCAGTTGCCGTAGAGACGGGTCATGTCGACGCTGGACCCCATCTGGCTGGAGGTTGCCTCAATGGAATAGAGTTGGCTGAAGCCGCGGGTTGGATTCACCAGGGGACCCTCACGCCGCTGGTGCGAAATGGAAACACCCGGGAGCAGATAGTCCTCGTTGCCGTCGACCGGACCGGCATCCCACTGTTCGTTGAGCAGACGCAGGTGATAGCTCAGAATCCAGTTGCCATAGCGCTGCTCGCGCCGAACCTGCGCCTCCTGCTGACGACTCTCCAGATCACCGAACTCATTCTGCTCCACCCGCAGCCCGAGCTGAAGTACATCGTCGAGCGGGTGGGTGAGCGGGATGTTGTAGGTAAAGCGGCCGCTGGGATTGATCGCGGAGTACTCGAGACGGGTTTCCTGGCTGTGTCCGAGGCGGTTGACCTTGGGCGTGCGCCAGGTGAGGGACAGGCGCTCCTCGGTGTCGGTGCTGTAGCCGATACCCACGTCGATGGTATGGCGCTTGGCGGCAAACAGCTCCAGATCGAGGGGGACCTCGCCGTCCGCCCGCTCGTCCACCGCGGGCCGCAGGGTAATGGCGGAGAAGTAACCGGTGCGTTGCAGCTGGCTTTGCAGGCTTTGCAAGGTCGCCAGCTCGTAGGGCGCACCCCGCTCGAAATTCTGCAGTTTGGCGAGCAAATCCCGGGCCAGAACCTCTTCGTCAACGCGCACGTCGCCTATGCGGTAGCGTTCGCCACTGGCGTAGTACAGCCGGACCCGGGCCTCGCCTGCTCCGGCTTCCACCTCCACCGATCGCGCCACCAGTTCACCGTCAAAATAACCGCGACGCTGCCCCAGGCTCAGCAAGGAGTTGCGCAGGGATTCGTAATGCCCGTGATGCAGCACATCGCCTTCGTTCAGCGGCTTGTCGCTCAGCAGGCGCGCAAAGGCAGGGTCTGAGGCTGCTCCGCCGTCAAGCCTGAGATCCAGTGCGCTGACAATGACGGGGTTGCCCGGATCGACCGCGATCAGCAGGCGCCAGGGTTCCCGCTCCCGATCAAGACTGATATCCACATCGGCGCGGTAGTAACCCAGCGCCTGCAGACTGCTTTCCACCCGATTGCGCACCGAGCTCACGAAGTTGGCTCTTGCCGCCCGGGTTTCAGGTGGAGGCCCCAACCAGGCTTCCACATTGTTGCGCTGGGCGCGCTGCAGGCCCTCGATTCGGTATTCCAGGACCGGCTTCGCCTGCAGGTCTGTGGCGACCAACAGCACCAGCAGAGGAAGAACCCGTAACAATGAATTGAGGAGCCTGCCCGGCAAGGGTCAATGCTCGGCGGCGAGGTGCGCGTGACCCCAATAATTGAACCCGGCGAAGCGCGGGGTTCCGGGCAGATACAGGGTTTCCATGACCTCGGCGGTGAAGCCCCCGGCTGCCAACAGGGCCGGAATATCGCGATTCAGGTTGCAGCCCCCTGCCAGGGTCTGCCAAACACCGTTCAGGCGATCCTGCCAGCGCACCACGGCTGCATCGGGGGCCCGGCCGTGCTCGCAGAACAGCAGCTCGCCGCCCGGGCGCAGTACTCTTGCCATGCCGCGCAGGGCAGTGACCGGGTCGGGGATGGTGCACAGGGCGAAGGTGACCAGGACCGTGTCGACGCTGTCGTCAGCCAGCGGAATTTCCTCGCCGGGCAGGCCGATAAATTCCACCTCGAAATCCAGATGGGCCGCACGCTTGCCGGCCAGTTCCCAGGATTTCTCCGAGGGGTCCAGGCCAATCAGGCGGTCAACCCGGTCAGGGTCGTAAAACGGCAGGTTGAGCCCGGTACCGATACCAATTTCGAGCACCGTTCCGCGCGC
>JBLRXF010000176.1:0-6722 GCA_047920875.1 Haliea sp.
CGGAATGAATATGACTACGCCAAGGATGTGGGCTATGCCCTGGGCCTGCGCGGGCTGGATATCGTTACCGGCTGCGGTATCGGTGCCATGAAAGGGCCGATGAAGGGCGCCGCGGTGGGTCATGCCAAGCAGCAGATCAAGAACGGCCGCTATATCGGCATCAGCGAGCCGGGCATCATCGCTTCCGAGTCGCCCAATGCCATTGTCAACGAGCTGGTGATCATGCCGGACATCGAGAAGCGGCTGGAGGCCTTCGTTCGTCTGGCCCATGCCATCGTGGTATTTCCGGGCGGTGTCGGCACTGTGGAAGAAGTCCTTTACCTGCTGGCAATCCTCATGCACCCGGACAATGCCGAGAGCCTGCCGCTGGTGTTTGCCGGCCCAGCTCATTGCGCGGAGTATTTCGAGGAACTGGAGCACTTTCTGGTGGGTTGTCTGGGGGATGAGGTAAAAAGCTACTACCAGATCATCCTCGGCGATCCACATCAGGTTGGGCGCAGCGTGCGCAAGGCGGTGCAGGAACAGCATTCCCGGCGGCGCGCAGCGCAGCAGGCCTATTACTTCAATTGGGAGCTGGCCATCACTGCCGATCTGCAGCAGCCCTTCATACCCACCCATGACAACATGGTCGCGCTTACCCTGCACGACGAGCTGCCGCGACATGAGCTGGCCAGCCAGCTGCGGCGGGCTTTTTCCGGCCTGGTGGCCGGCAACGTCAAGGCTTTTGGCATTGAGCAGGTACGCAGGCACGGGCCCTACCAGTTGCACGGTGAGCCGCGACTGCTGCGGCACATGGACCGGCTGCTGCGCCTGCTGGTAAAGCAGCAGCGCATGAAGCTTGGCGAGGGCGAGCACGACTACAAGCCCTGCTATCAAATCTGAAACCGATATGACCACAAGGCAGGATCAACATGCAGATACTCTATCGCAGCGCCTTCGAACTGGCGCGAGACATCAAGTCCGGGCACCTGTCCTCGGTGCAGGTGCTGGATTTTTTCCTCGACCGCGTAGCGCGCTTCAATGACACGCTGAATGCGGTTGTAGCCCTGGATACGGAGCGGGCGCGCGAACGGGCGGCAGCAGCCGATGCCGCGGCCGCGCGCGGCGAAGACTGGGGGCCGTTGCACGGGGTCCCGCTCACGATCAAGGATGCCTTCTGCACCGCTGGCCTGGTCACCGTCAGTGGCATACCCGAGTGCCGTGACAATATTCCCGCGACCAATGCCGCTGCGGTACAGCGCTACATCGATGCTGGCGCCATCGTCTTCGGCAAAACCAACGTCCCGTTCATGACCGCCGATCTGCAGAGCTTCAATGAGGTGTATGGCGTCAGCAACAACCCGTGGAATCCGGCACGCACCTGCGGCGGCTCCTCGGGTGGTGCGGCTGCGGCGCTGGCGGCGGGCCTGACCCCGCTGGAACTGGGCAGCGACATTGGTGGTTCGATCCGCACGCCCAGCCATTTCAACGGCGTGTTTGGCCACAAGAGCAGCTTTGGCATTGTTCCCTATGCCGGACACCTGCCGCCGGGGGAAGGCGTCCTGTCCGAGCCCGATCTCACGGTTGCTGGCCCCATGGCCACCTGTGTCGATGATCTGGAGCACGCGCTGGAGGTATTGCTCGGCCCGAGCGCCAGCGATGCGCCGGCCTGGCAGCTGCACCTGCCGCCGCCCAGTTTTCGCGATGTCGCCAGCCTGCGGGTTGCCGTATGGGCAGACGATCCCTTCTGCCGGGTAGACAGCGAGGTGCTGCGCTGCATCAACAGTGTGGCGGGTACCCTGCAGCACCTGGGTGCCCAGGTTGACCTGGAGGCGCGGCCGGACATCGATCCGGCAGCGAACCACCGCAACTATGTGCTGCTGCTAACCGCCGTCATGGCTGGCACCATGCCCGAGTCGGTACGCGCGATGGCGGCAGAGGCCGTCGCCGCGGCGGATCCCTCAGATGACAGTGATGCCATGCTGCAGCTGCGAGGCGTTGCCCTCAGCCACAGTGCCTGGCAGCAGGAGAACGAGATCCGCTTGCGGACTCGTGCCGCCTGGTCGCGTTTTTTCGAGGATTTCGATGTTCTGCTCTGCCCCTGTGTACATGTGCCCGCCTTCCCGCACGACCATGCGCCGGACATGCTGCAGCGTCGTCTGACGGTCAATGGGGTGGAGCGGCCCTATATCGATCTGCTGCGCTGGGCCGGCCTGACCCTGAATGCCTACCTGCCTGTCACGGTGGTGCCCGCGGGCCTCACTCTGGATGGATTGCCGGTGGGGGTGCAGGTGGTGTCCCGGTACCTGGGTGACCGCACCACCCTGGCGGTGGCGCGGCTGCTGGAGCGTCATCACCGCGCCTTCACCGCCCCGCCCGGGTATGCGCAGTAGTCGGGGTATTTTGATTCAGGAATCGTCGCTGACCCTAATACAGTCGCGTCCGTCGCTTTTGGCCTGGTAGAGGGCCCGGTCTGCGCTTTTGATAAGTTCTTCTGGCGTGCCTTTTTCTGCCGGCCAGGCGGTGGCGCAGCCGAGGCTGGCGGTGATGAATTGCGAGCTTGGGCTGTCAGGGTGGGGGATTTCCAGTTTCCGGAGCAGGCTTTGAATCCTTGCCGCCACGTTCGCAGCCGCACGGGCATCCGCACCGGGGAGTAACGCGATAAACTCCTCGCCGCCAAACCGGGCAATGACATCGTCATCGCGCAGTTCGCCGGATTGCAGGGCATCGGCGACCTGGCACAGGCACTCGTCGCCGGCAACGTGCCCAAGGCTGTCGTTGTACTGCTTGAAGTGGTCTATATCCAGCATGATAGCGCTGATTGGCGCGTGCTGTTCCGCACACTGCTGCCAGGCGCTCTCGAGAATCTCGTCCAGGTGGCGCCGGTTGGAGACCCCGGTCAGACTGTCGGTACGCGATATTTGCTGCACCTTGGACAGTGCGATCTGCAGTTCCCGGGTGCGGCGATCTATCAGTAGTTCAAGCTTTTTCCTCTGCAGCATGGCGCGACGGCTGACGAAGCGGTAAAGCTGTATTGCCAGCAGGGCAGTGGTCAGGGTAGTGGTCAGGCCAGCGACTAGCCAAAACCACCAGGTCTGATACCAGAAGTAGGCCCGGTTGACGGTCAGGGTGATCTCCTCGCTCTGTCGGTTATCACCGCCGGCAGACTTGTCGGTGACACTCACCCGCAGGGTTTTCAGCCCGGGTGTGAGGCCGGTGAAATAGGCGGTGCGACGGCCGCCCGCCTGGTGCCATTCCTGGTCGAAGCCCTCCAGCAGAAAGCGGAACTCAAGGGACTGCGGATTGCCCAGTCGCGGCACGGTGTAGTCCACCTCCAGCGTGCTGGCGGTAGCTGGCAGATGAAGCGGGTTGCTCAGCGCGATGGGTTTGCCGTTGACCCGGACTTCCTCAATCAGCGGCACCAGAGGCATCTTCGGTTGCTCAGAGTCGCCAGATACCACTCCCACCAGGCCGCGATTGGAGGCAAACCAGAGACGGCCATCCCGGGCGCGCCACCCTGCGGGCTGGTAGCCGCCCAGAAACTGGGCTGAGCGCAAACCGTCAGCTTCAGTGTGGTGTCGGGCGTTGAAGCGCGCGGCAGTGCCCATGGCGACCGCGTTCAGATCGGCCCGGGCAACGCTGGTCAGGCCGTCGGCGCCGCTCATCCACAGGATGCCCTTGTCATCTTCCAGTATCGCCAGCACGGATAGCTGAGGTAGCCCATGCTCGCTGGAGAACTGGAACAGCTGGTCTCCCTCAAGACGAGCCAGGCCAGCCTCCCGGCTACCTATCCAGACCACGCCATCGACGTCGACGTAGGTGGTGCTCACCAGGTTACTGCCGAGGCCTGCGGCCTCGTCCCACACCTTTATTCCAGCAGCGTCCAGCAGCTGGATCAGCCCGCTGTTGCTGGTCAGCCACAGCCGCCCCAGGTGGTCCTCGGTGATCTCCCGCAGGAGGGTACTTGCGGGCAATCCCTGATGCGGGCGAAAGCTGTCTGCCGCCTCGTCAAGAACACCCACGCCCCTGTCGGTCACCACCCAGAGCTGTCCTCTGCGATCCCGCTGCAGCCCCATGATGTGGTTGTTGGGCAGCCCGTCATCCAAAGAGAAGTGCTTGATGGTGCCGTCACTGTCGATACGGTTGAGCCCGCCGCCAAAAGTGCCGGCCCAGACTGTGCCGTCCTCTTCTGCGAGCAGCGCCGAGACGTTGCTGTTGGACAGCCCCTGTTCCACATCAATGCGGGTCACCGTGCCATCGCTTGCCAGCCGGAACAGGCCGCTGCCCTCAGAGCCGGCCAGAATGGCGTTATCCACCGGACTCTGGGTCACCACGAATGTTGCCTCGGCCAGTCCTTCGGGTTGGCCGTACTGGAGGAAATCGCTGTCTCGCAGACGAAAGATGCCGTGCATGGTGGCGGCCCAGAGGTTGCCTTCCCGATCCTCCAGCAGTCCAAAGACATACCCGGGCCGCTCGGTGGTCAGGGTGAACTTTTCCGGTGCCTCGCCCGCACGCAACCGCCACAGACCCTGGCCGTAAGTGCCCAGCCACAGGCTGCCATCGCGATCGCGCATGGCGCTGTGCAGTGGCAGATTCTGCTGCAGGGCGCTGCTCTCGTGCACTACCGGGCCGCGTTCTGTCAGTCGGTAGCTGGTGCCGGTAATAGTGGTGGCAATAAGCCCGAACTCCGTATCAGCAAACAGCAGGTGAACCTGTGTGGAGTCGAGTCCGCTGCCCTCACTGAAGTTCTGAAACGTCTCGCCGTCAAAGCGGCTGAGCCCGTTGGTGAGAGTGGCAACCCAGATCGCACCAGTGTCGTCCTCGTGGATGCGGAAGGTGCGGTTGTCCGTGAGCCCGTCCACCATGTTCCAGCTGCGCAGCTCGCCGTCGCGCAGGCGCGAGATCCCGAAACTGGTCGCAAACCAGATATCGCCAGCGGGACCGATATGAACATCGTGGACGATGTCATCCGCGAGGCCATCGGCGGTCGTCAGGGCAGTGAACGCGCCGTCGGCAAAATGCAGCGCGCCGCCGCCATAGGTAGCCAGCCACAGGCTGCCGTCTGCTGCCACTTCGATATCCCGAACATCGTTGGAGCGGAAGGCGGGGTGGTTCTGCTTGTTGAAGACCGTAAAACGGACGCCATCAAAACGGGCGAGACCGTTTTTCGTCCCCAGCCACAGATAGCCTCTGGTGTCCTGGCGGGCGCTCCAGACCGTATCCGAGGGCAAGCCGTGTTCGCGCCCGAACCGGTCATACAGGTACTGGCTTGGCAGCCGCTCGGGATTGAGCCCGGCCGCGGGCCAGGCCGTCAATAGCGCCAGTAGTAGCCAGGCGCCCCGAAGCAGGAGGTAAACGCGCAGGGGTTTCAGGTCAGCTCCGCCATTCTCTAGAGCTCGCGAGAATACGCCAGAGCAGGGCAGACAACAACAGGAGGGCTGTGATGCTGGCCAGCAAATGTGGCCAATAGTTGGCCGCCAGCAGTCGCAGGGAGTTTGCCTGCAACTGCTGCAGTGATTCATAACCCGGCGGCATTTCCAGGACCCCTACCCGCTGCGCATAGTCGGCGTAATCCTGCTGCAGTTGTGCCAGCAGCGCAGGCTCTTCCACAGCCAGGTTGCGGGTCTCACCGGGGTCCGTTGCCAGATTGTAGAGCTTCCATTCACCGTCGCCAAAGGGCGCCAGATTGCGCAGCAGCTTGTAGTCTCCCCGGAACAGGGCCGCATTGCCTGCGGTTTCGATGCCCACGGGCATGTCCGGCGGATAGACACGATCGGCCTGGCCGCGCAGCAGGGGTGCCAGGCTGCGCCCGGTCATGACCTCCACCGCCGGCTGTTGCAGCAGGTCCAGCAGGGTAGGGGCGATATCGGCGGCGATGCTGAAGGCTGGTTGCAGGCTGTTGGGTGCAATGCCCGGGCCTGCGATGATGAGCGGAACCCGCAGGCCGCCCTGGCCGCTGTAGAACTTGAACAGGTCGCTGGGTCCGGCTGCCGCGCTGGCCCAGGCTGGGCCGATAAAGCCGTAGCTGCCCCGTTCGCCCATTGTCTCGATGGACGTCGCGTCGTAGCCAACCAGCTTCAACCACAGACGCATCGAGGCGGAGTCGCCCGGATCCGCCGCTTCCGGCCCGTTGTCCGAGGTCACAATGAACACAGTGTTGTCGTACAGGCCACGCATCTGCAGGTAATCCATGAGGCGTCCGATGTGGTGGTCCATGGCCTCGATCATGCCGGCGTTTACCTCCATGCGTCGACTGAACAGCCTGCGCTCATCGTCGCTCAGTCCGTCCCAGTCGGCCAGTGCCGGATGCATGGGGGCGAGCGGCGCATCTGCGGGCACCAGTCCGCGGTCACGCGCGCGCTCCCAGCGGGCATTGCGCAGGGCCTGCCAGCCGGCATCGTAGACTCCGCGGTAGTTGTCGCTGAACTCGCGCGGGGCCTGCACCGGGATATGCACCGCCTGGAATGCCAGATAGGCCAGGAAGGGTTGATCTGACGGCGGTGTTTCCTCGATGTACTCCAGCATTTTGTCGACGATAAAAGCGGATGAATAGAAATCCTCTGGCAGGGTGGCGGGTTCGCCGTCCTCAAACCAGGGTGCGGTCTCGTAGAACGGCAGGTAGGAACGCTGCTCCCAGTTGTCGGCGCCGGAAGCATCGAGCACAAAGGAGCGCTCGAAGCCGTGGTGATTGGGTAGCTGTCCCGGCCCGTGGCCCAGGTGCCACTTGCCTGTCATCAGGGTGC
>JBLRXF010000177.1:0-6638 GCA_047920875.1 Haliea sp.
CTGCGGGTGGAGCTGTTGGACACCTGCGTCGTCGGTGAGGAGGCATTGCGGCGGCGTCTGCGGGCGGATCTGCAGCGCATGGCGGCGGTGCGTGAGGATCTGCAAGAGGTAGTTGCCCTCGCTTTGGCTCCTTCCTCCTGAGGATTCGGCGCTGTGCTCGGCGCAGCCGCTTTACGCATGCATCCCGCTGCCGCTTGCACTAAGATAGGGCCCCTATAAATAGATCAACCAGAGAGGCATCATGTCACTGGACTTCGACAGCGCGCGCCTGCCCAACCCCCATATCACCGAGGACCATGAGGCCTGGCGGACCCAGCTGCGCCGCTTCATTGATGCGGAGATCATGCCCCATGCTGATGCCTGGGACGAAGCCGGTCATATCCCAATTGAGCTGTGGCCGAAGGCTGCGGAGATTGGCCTGCTGGGGCTGGGTTATCCCGAGGCCTACGGTGGCACCCGCGAGGGTATCGACAGCTGGCACAGCTGGATCACCCAGGAGGAACTGGCCCGCATTGGCGCCGGTGGCATTCCCGCCAGCCTGATGGTGCACGGTATCGGCCTGCCGCCGGTGATCAACTGGGGCTCCGAGGACATGAAACAGGCGGTGGCGCCCCGGGTGCTGGCGGGAGAAAAGCACATTGCCTTGGGGATTACCGAGCCCGGCGGCGGCTCCGATGTGGCCAGCCTGGCCACCACCGCGGTGCGCGACGGCGATCACTACGTGGTCAATGGCTCCAAGACCTACATCACTGGCGGCATGCGCGCCAACTGGGTATCCACCGCGGTGCGCACGGGTGGTCCGGGCTCCAGGGGCATCTCCATGCTGCTGATTCCCACCGATGCCGAGGGCTTTTCCCGCACCCCGCTGGACCGCAAGCAGGGCTGGTGGGCCTCGGACACCGCCACACTGTACTTCGACAATGTGCGCGTGCCGGCTGACCAGCTGATCGGCCCCGAGAATCAGGGCTTTCTGGTGATCATGACCAATTTCAATGGCGAGCGCATGGCGATGGCCGCTGGCATGGAGGCCATGGCTCGGGTGTGCCTGGAGGAAGCGGTGGCCTGGGCTCAGGAGCGCAAGACCTTTGGCAAGCGGCTCGCTGACCACCAGGTGATCCGCCACAAGATTGCCCAGATGAAGCAGAAGATCAACGCCACCCAGGCCTATATCCGGCTCTGCTTCGAGTCGCTGGAAGCGGGCACAGCCAATCCCGGCGATATCGCCCTGCTCAAGGTGCAGGCCAGCGAGACCGTGGAATTCTGCGCCCGGGAGGCCATGCAGATTCTTGGCGGCATTGGCTTTATGCGCGGCAGCCGGGTGGAGCGGATCTACCGCGAGGTGCGGGTCAATGCCATCGGCGGCGGCTCCGAGGAAATCATGCGCGATCTGGCGGCACGCCAGTACGGAGTCTGAAATGAAGCTTTGGCACTGTGCCGGGGCTCGCTCCCTGCGCCCCCTGTGGACCCTGGAGGAGATGGGCCTTGAGTACGAGCTGGAGGTGCTGCCCTTTCCGCCGCGCATGCTGCAGCCCGACTTTCTGCAGGTCAACAGTCTTGGCACGGTCCCGTTCTTTGTCGACGGCAGCACGGAAATGACCGAATCCGCCGGCATTTGCCAGTATCTGGTGGACCGCTATCCGGCCCAGGCGGGGGACCTTGGCCTGGGGCCGCACGACGCGGACTATGGCGCCTACCTGAACTGGCTGCATCACAGCGATGCCACCCTGACTTTCCCCCAAACCATTGCCCTGCGCTATTACTTTCTCGAGCCGGATCCGGCCAAGCGCGCGGTGGCCGATGACTACGCGAAGTGGTTCCGGGCCCGCCTGCGCCGGGTCGACGACCGGGTAGCCCGGCACGAGTATCTGGTGGCGGACCGGTTCACCATTGCCGATATCGCGGTGGGCTATGCCCTGTTCCTGGGTTCCATCCTGCACCTGGACAAGTACTATCAGCCTGCGACCAAGGCCTATCTCGAACGCCTGACCGCACGTCCTGCCTTTCAGCGCGCCAATGCCCACGGTGAGCCGCTGGTGTTGCCGGACGTGGTCTGACCTGATTGAAAGCATAACAAGGAGTACAGCGTGAGCACTGTGAGCGAACAGGACAAGCAAGCCTTCCGCGAGGAAGTATCGGCCTGGATGCAGGTCAACAAGCCGGCGGATCCGGGCTTTTTGTTGCCGCAGTCGTTTATGGAGGTGGGCAACGAGCAGCAGCTCGATTTTCTCCGCAACTGGCAGTACCAGGTCTGGAACGCCGGTTATCTGGGCATGGCCTGGCCGCGGCAGTACGGTGGCCAGGGGATGGATCCGGTATTCCAGGCCATTGCCGACCAGGAAATGCGCCGCCACGCGGTGCCTATCTGCTTTAACGTGATCGGGCTGGGCTGGGCCGGCCCGCTGATCAATGACCTCGGTACCGAGGAAGAAAAAGCCCGCTATCTCAAAGGGATCCTGACCGGCGAGGACATCTGGTGTCAGGGCTTTTCCGAGCCGGATCACGGCTCGGACCTGGGCAACGCCCAGACCCGGGCGGTGCGTGACGGCGATGACTATGTTATCAACGGCACCAAGATCTGGACCACCATGGGCAACTTCGCCAGGTACATGATCCTGCTGGCACGCACCAATCCTGAAGCGGAGCGCAAGTACGATGGCCTGTCCTTTTTCCTGGCGCCCATGCAGGTGCCGGGAATCGATCCGCGGCCGATCCGCAAGCTCACTGGCGAATACGGCTTTACCGAGACCTTCTTTACCGATGCGCGCATTGCCGCCAGCTGCCTGATGGGCGAGGAAGGGCAGGGCTGGAAGATCGCCATGAAGACCCTGCAGTACGAGCGCGGCGCCGAAGCAGGCGCCGCCGGCGGCCTGGCCTTCGTGCGCATTGTCATCGACGACATGATCGACCAGCTTGCGGATGTGGAGCGCGACGGTGCGCCGGTCCTGCAGGACCCGGCGGTGCGGGATCATCTGGTGCAGCTGATCATGGAGGAAAAGGCGGTGGCTCTGGGCGAGCGGCGGGCGGGGATCGGCCCCCTGACCACGGACCACCCGTTCTCTCTGCCCCTGTCCACCAAGCTGCGTTACACCGAGAGCACCCGCCGCATGCGCCAGCTGGCGATCAACCTGCAGGGCGCCGATGGTGGCTTGTACGTCGGGGACGAGGCTGCGCGCCAGGGCGGCTTTTGGCAGCGCGCTTACCTCAACAGTTTTGCCGCCACCATCGGCGGGGGCACCAGCCAGGTGCAGGCCAACATCATTGCCGAGCATATCCTCGGCCTGCCCAAATAAGGAGCGCCAAGCATGTCTCACACTGGATCTGTTATTGGCAGCACAGCTCTCACCTTCAGCGAAGAGCAGGCGATGATCCTGGATGTCGCGCGCGCATTTTGCCGGGATCAGTCGACCATTCCTGCCGTACGGGCCCTGTTGGAGTCCGCCACCGGCTTTGACCCGGCGGTGTGGCAACAGATGGTGGACATGGGCTGGCCAGGTATGGCGCTGCCGGAAGCGGTGGGCGGCTCAGGCCTCGGCATGGCCGCGGTGGTGCCCGTCATCGAGGCCATGGGCAAGTCCCTGCTGGGTGGCCCGCTGCTGAGCTCCGTGCTGGCGAGCCAGCTGCTGCTGCGGGCGGCGGAGGCGCCGGCTCAGGAGGCACTGCTGACCGCACTGGCCGCCGGTGCACCTGCCACGGTTGCACTGCTGGACAACAATGACTGGGGTGCGAGCCGTATCCGCTGTGAGCTGGGCGCCGACAGCATTTTGCAGGGCGCCAAGCAGCAGGTCATGGATGCAGCCGTGGCCGAGTGGTTTATCGTGGTGGCGCAGGAGGCCGGCGAACCGGTGCTGGCGCTGGTGCCCGCTGCGGATGTGCCTGCCGCGGCGCGCCGCGATCACGCCCTGATTGACTGCACGCGCCGTGCCCAGGCGATCGACTTCAGCGGTATTAGCGTGGCGGAGAACGCGATCGTTCGAGGCCCCTGCGTGGTCAGCGCTCTGCGCGACTTCCGCCTGCTGGGTGCCCTGCTGGTGGCAGCCGAAGCCGGCGGCAGCGCAGCGGCCTGCCTCGATACCACCGTCGATTACCTGAAGACCCGCAAGCAGTTCGGCAAGCTGATCGGTTCCTATCAGGCGCTGAAGCATCCCTGCGTGGATATCCTGGTCGGAGTCGACTCGACCCGCTCCTTTGTGTATCACGCTGCAACGCTGCTGGGTGATGGCAGCCTGGATCGGGATGCGGAGATCGCCTGCCGCATGGCCAAGGCCCAGGCCACCGAGACGCTGAAGTACGCGGGCGACCGCGCTATCCAGTTCCACGGCGGCATGGGCTTTACCTGGGACTGCGATGCCCAGCTCTATGTGCGCCGGGCCCAGTGGTCCCAGCAGGCCTTCGGCGATGCCCAGCATCACCGCAAGCAGCTGGCCCGGCTGCTACTCGATCGCTGAGGCTGGCTCGCACCGTGGCGTCCAGCTGCTCCTCGTCTGCGTACAAAGGAGCATGAGCAAAAAGTCATCCACCATCCGTCAGGGTAGTTTCGGGCGCAGCCTGGCCGTTTCCATGGCCGGGCTTCGCGCCGGCGGCGCCTTTGCCATCGACGGTGCCCTGCAGCGGCTGCGTCCTTCCGGGCTGGATGAGCTGCGCTCGGATTCACCCTTTATCCGCAAGGAAGCGCGTCGCTTTGTTGCCGAGCTGGGTCGGCTCAAGGGCACCTACGTCAAGATTGGCCAGATGCTGGCGCTGTTGGGTGAACATTTCCTGCCCCGGGCCCTCACCGAAGCGCTGCAGGAACTGAATGCTGCGACCGAGCCGCTGCCCTGGGAGGTTATCGAGCCGCAGTTGCAAGCAAGCCTCGGCCGTCGCCTGTCTGAGCTGAAGGTGGAGCCCACAGCGCTGGCGGCGGCGTCGCTGGCGCAGGTGCATCGGGCAACGGTGATCGCGACGGGCGAGGAGATCTGCCTCAAAGTCCAGTATCCCGGCCTGCGCGAGGTCATCGACAGCGACTTCGACGCAGTGGTGCGCATGCTGTTGCTGGCGCGCTGGGTCAAAGCCGGGCGCGAGCTCGACGATTGGCTTGAGTCCATGCGTCGCCATCTGCATCTGGAAATCGATTACCGGCATGAAGCCGCCATGGGCGACACCGTCGCGGAGCTGGTGGCACGGGATACCGCGACCCCGAATGGCAGTGCCTACTATGTTCCCCGGCGTTTCCCGCGCTACTGCTGCGACGATGTGCTGGCGCTGGAGTACGTCGAAGGCTGGCAGGTCAACCGTCCGGAAGTGGCGGCGCTCTCCCAGCGTCGTCGCAACGCCCTCGGCCGCAGCATGCTGGAACTCTTCTTTCATGAACTGTACAGCTGGGGTGTGCTGCAGACCGACCCCAATTTTGGCAATTACCTGATCCGCAGCGGCTCTCGCGCGGACCAGCTGGTGCTGCTGGACTTTGGTTCCACCCTGAGCTGTGAGCGCACATTCCTGCGCCATCTCGGCAATGCCATTGCCGCCGGTCAGGTCCAGGACCGGGAGGCCCTGCTGACAAGCCTCATGGGGCTTGGCTGCCTGAATGCCGACAGCAGTGCCTATGCCCGTGAATCCTTCAGCGACTTCTGCCTGGGCCTGCTGGAGCCCTTGCGGCCGCCGGCGGAACTGCCCGCGGAATATCTGAACGACAGGGGCCAGTACCGCTGGGGCAAGTCCCGGCTGCTGCGACGGGCGGGCAAGGCGGCAGCGAGCTCCGCCGCGTCCCTGGACTTTGCCACCCCGTCCCGGGATTTCGCTCTTATTGCGCGCAAACTGACCGGTGTCTTCACCTTCATCGCGGTACTGGATGCCGAATTCAATGCCCACGACCTGGTACGCCGGCATATCCGCCAATGGCAGGAGAACAGCCAATGACCGAACGCTTTGATACCAGTGCGGTGCCGGCCGGGCGCCTGCGGCGGCTGGCGAGCATGGCGCGTCTGGCTGGCGGTGTCGCTGGTGGCATGCTGGCCGAAGGCGAGCGCCAGCTGCGCGCCGGCAAACGCCCCAAGGCGCGGGATCTGCTGCTCACCCCGGGCAATGCCCGCCGGGTAACCAAACAGCTGGCGCGGATGCGCGGCGCCGCCATGAAGCTGGGGCAGATCCTGTCCATGGACACCGGCGACCTGCTGCCACGGGAGCTGGCGGAGATTCTCGCGCGGCTGCGAGCCGACGCTGAGTCCATGCCGGTCAAGCAGCTGCAGGAGGCCCTGCGGGAGGCCTTTGGCCCCGGCTGGGACCCGGCGCTGTTCGACTTCGAGTGGCGCCCTCTGGCCGCCGCCTCCATTGGCCAGGTCCACAGGATTCGCGCCACTGACGGCCGCGACGCTGTGCTCAAGATCCAGTATCCGGGCGTGGCTGCCAGTATCGACAGTGATGTCGACAACATTGCCACCCTGCTGCGGATGTCGGGACTGCTGCCGCGTCACCTGGACATAGATCCTCTGTTGCTGGATGCCCGTGCCCAGCTCAAGGACGAGGCCGACTATCTCAAGGAAGCGAAGTATCTGAATCGCTTCCGCGAGGCGCTCGCCGATGACCCGCGTTTTGTCCTGCCCGAGGTGCTGCCGGAACTGACCCGGCGCAACGTGCTGGGCATGACCTATGTTGAGGGTGAGTCC
>JBLRXF010000178.1:0-6612 GCA_047920875.1 Haliea sp.
GTATGCCAAGGCCGAGGACATTGCCGGAGTCCTCACCCGGGTCATGCAGAACATCACCCGAATTGAGGGCGTTGAGGGCGGGCGGCCCCAGCGCAGCAACAGCAACAGCGCCACCATCGAGGCGGACAAGCACACCAACGCCCTGATCATTACCGCGCCGACGGATGAAATGGCCTCGCTGGAGGCGGTCATCACCCGGCTCGATATCCGTCGCGCCCAGGTGCTGGTCGAGGCGATCATTGTCGAGCTGGAAGTGCGCGATGGTCAGGATCTGGGCCTGCAGTGGCTGTTTGCCAATGACGACGGCTTCTACGGCGGCAATATCAATCCCAATGATCCACGTGCGGCCCGCATTGCCGGGGCGATTCTGCCGGAAGATGGTGGCAGCGATGGCGGCACTACCACGGGCGACTTCAATGTCGGCGCGCTGGCGGGAGCCATCGCCGGGTCCCCGGGCCTGTCTCTGGGCTGGGGCGTGGTGGACGATGATCTGTCGATGACGGTGATCCTCAACGCCCTCAACAGACAGTCCAACGCCAACATCCTCTCCACCCCCAGCCTGCTCACCCTGGACAATCAGGAGGCTTACATTACCGTGGGCCAGAACGTGCCCTTTGTGACCGGTTCCTTCACCAGCACCGGTACCGGCGACGGCGCCCAGAATCCGTTCCAGACCATTGAACGGCAGAACGTGGGGATCACCCTGAAGGTCACGCCGCATATCAACGAAGGCGATTCGGTCGTGCTGGACATTTCCCAGGAGGTCTCCAGCCTGAGCGGCGCGTCCGCCGTACTGCAGGCCTCGGACCTGATTACCAACGAGCGCATCCTGCAGACCAAGGTACTGGCGGCCAACGGCCGCATGGTGGTGCTGGGCGGTCTGATCAAGGACGATGTCCAGGACGGCAGCCAGAAAGTGCCGCTGCTGGGCGATATTCCTCTGCTGGGCCGTCTGTTCCGCAGCGATGCGGTGTCGGTGGTAAAGACCAATCTGTTGATCTTTATTCGCCCGACCATCATCCGCGATGACCGCCAGCTGGCCGGCGCTACCGCGGAGAAATACCGCTTCATCCGCGATCAGCAGCTGCTGCGCCGCGAGCGCGGGCTGATGTTCCTCGACGACGACAACGTGCCGGTGCTGCCGGAGTGGGAGGAAGAGATCCGGCAGCTGGAGCAGATCCGGGACGAGGCACAGAATACGCCAGCTGCCGCCTCGGGGGGCCGCTGATGACAGTGGCGGCGGCATCGCTGGTGGCGGGCCCGGAGTCACCTGGGGCGCTCCCCTTCGGTTTTGCCAAACAGTACGGCGTGCTGGTGCACGGTCATCCAGACGGTGTTGTTGTCAGTTGCCGTGCCCAGCCCGGGCCGCAGGTGCTGCTGGAGCTGCGCCGCTGGCTGGGCAGCCCGTTTTCCCTGGAGGCCGTGTCCGAGGCGGAGTTTCAGCGTCGCCTGTCCCTGGCCTACCAGCGCGACAACAATGCGGCGGTGCAAATGGCCGAGGACATCAGTGCGGATGTCGATCTCAGCCGCCTGGCCGATGAGATTCCCGACGCCGGCGACTTGATGGACGCCGAGGATGATGCCCCCATTATCCGCCTGATCAACGCGATCCTGTCTCAGGCTGTGCGCGAACAGGCCTCGGACATCCACATAGAAACCTTTGAGGACCGCCTCAGCGTGCGCTACCGCATCGACGGCGTGCTGGCGGAAATCCTCTCGCCCAAACGCATGCTGGCGCCGCTGCTGGTGTCCCGGCTGAAGGTCATGGCCCGGCTGGATATCGCCGAAAAGCGCGTACCCCAGGACGGCCGCATCTCGGTGCGCATCGCCGGCCACGCGGTGGACATCCGCATGTCGACCATGCCCTCCGCCCACGGCGAGCGAGTGGTGCTGCGCCTGCTCGACAAGCAGGCCGGACAGCTTGAACTGAAGCAGCTGGCGATGAACGAGCAGGTGCTGGAGAGCTATGAAAAGGCGCTGCGCAGTCCCCACGGCATTATCCTGGTGACCGGCCCCACCGGCTCTGGCAAGACGACGACCCTGTACGCGGGGTTGTCGCACATCAACCAGACGACACGCAATATTCTGACCATTGAGGACCCGATCGAATACATGCTGCCCGGCGTGGGCCAGACCCAGGTCAATCCCAAGGTCGATATGACCTTTGCCCGCGGCCTGCGCGCCATTCTGCGCCAGGACCCTGACGTGGTGATGGTGGGTGAGATCCGCGATCTGGAGACTGCTGAGATTGCAGTGCAAGCCTCCCTCACCGGGCACCTTGTGCTGTCCACCCTGCACACCAACACCGCGATCGGCGCGGTCACCCGGCTGCAGGACATGGGCATTGAACCCTTTCTGCTGTCTTCCAGCCTCATCGGCGTTATGGCCCAGCGGCTGGTGCGGCTGCTGTGCAAGGACTGCAAGCAGCCCTATGAGCCGTCGACGTCCGAGCGGACGCTGCTGGGTGTCGACCAGGATACGGCGCACGGGCTGGAGATCTGCCGGGCGGTAGGCTGTGAGCACTGCAACTACGGCGGTTACCGCGGCCGCACCGGGATCTACGAGCTGATCGAGGTCAATGACGCCCTGCGCCTGATGATCCACGAGGGCGCCAGCGAGCAGCAGATGCTGCAGGAGGCGCGCAAGCGGTACCCCGGTATCCAGGAGGACGGTCGGCGGCGGATCCTGGCGGGTGAGACCAGTATCGAAGAAGTACTGCGCGTCACCGCAGTCACCTGAGCGCGGTAGCGGGCGATGACGGCGTATCGATATCGGGCACTCAACCCTGGCGGCAAGCTGGTCAAGGGCGTGCTCGAGGGCGACTCCGAGCGCCAGGTTCGGAGCCAGCTGCGCAGCCAGAAACTGCGGCCGGTCGAGGTCGAGGTCGCCAACCGACAGGCGGCCAACCAGCCCCGCTTCAACCTGTCCTTGTTCCAGCCCCGGATCAGCGTCTCCGAGCTGGCCATGGTCACCCGGCAGTTGGCAACCCTGGTGCAGGCGAACCTGCCGCTGGATGAGTGCCTGCAGGCCGCCGCCGAACAGAGCCGCAAGGCCAGAACCAAGGGACTGCTGTTGCAGGTGCGCTCGCGGGTTGCCGAAGGGCACACCCTGGCCTACGCCATGGGCGAGTTCCCGCTGGTGTTCAACGAGATGTATCGGGCCATGGTCAATGCCGGAGAACATGCCGGCTTCCTCGGCCCGGTGCTGGCGCAGCTGGCGGACTACAATGAACAGCGCCAGTACACCGCACAGAAAATGAAGATGGCGATGATCTATCCCTTCATCCTGGTTGGCGTGGCCGTCGCCGTGGTGGTGGCGCTGATGGTCTTTGTGGTGCCGGAGCTGATCGGCATCTTTGCCCACACCAACCGCGAGCTGCCGCTGCTGACCCGCGGTTTGATCGCCGCCAGCGACTTTTCCAGGGACTATGCGCTGTGGGTGCTGGTGGCGATGGTTGTCCTGGTGATCGGGCTGCGCCGCTGGCTGCGCCCGCCCGCCCGGCGCCGGCGCTGGCACGGCCTGCTGCTGCGCCTGCCCGGCCTCTCCAGACTGGTCATCGCCGTGGATACCGCGCGCTTTGCCTCCACCCTCAGCATCCTGATGGCAAGTGGGGTACCGTTGCTGCAGTCGCTGCATATTGCCGGCCAGGTCCTGACCAATCTGGTGCTGCGGGATGACAGTGCGCGGGTGGCAGAGCGGGTACAGGAAGGCAGCAGCCTGCACAGGGCCCTGCGTGAGAATGGCCGCTTTCCGCCGATGATGGTGCACATGGTGGCCAGCGGCGAAACCAGCGGCGAGCTGGAAACCATGCTGCAGCGCTCCGCCACCAATCAGGAGCGTGAGCTGGAAATGACTCTGGGTACGCTGATGAGCCTGTTGGAACCGCTGCTGGTCGTCTTCATGGGGACGATGGTGCTGGTGATTGTCATGGCCATCCTGCTGCCGATTTTTGATCTCAACACAATGGTGCGATAGCAATATGAAATTCCCGACACGAACAAGGCGGGCGCAGAGCGGCTTCTCCCTGGTGGAGATTCTGGTGGTGCTGGTGATCATGGGACTGTTGATCAGCGTGGTGGCGCCGACGGTGCTCAACCGTGCCGACGAAGCCCGGATACAGAAGGCCTACGCCGATTTCAAGGCGATCGAAACGGCGCTCAAGATCTACCGGCTCGACAACTACGTGTATCCCACCACCGAGCAGGGCTTGGAGGCGCTGGTGTCCCCCAGCAATCTCGATCCCCAGCCGCGCAATTTCAAGGCCGGGGGCTATTTGCAGGAAGTCCCTCTGGATCCCTGGGGCCGTCCCTACCTGTATATGAGTCCGGGCGAGCATGGCGAGGTGGATATCTACAGCCTGGGTGCCGACGGCCTGTCCGGGGGCGAGGGCCAGAATGCGGATATCGGCAACTGGAAAGCGCAGGACTAGAGCCGTGAGCCGCTGGCAGCGGGCTCGGGGCTTCAGCCTGCTGGAGCTGCTGGTGGTGCTGTTCGTGGTGGTCATCATCACCTCGCTGGCTACCCTGAATGTCGGCTCTGGCAACCAGGATTTGCGGCTGGAAGCCCAGGTGCGCGAGCTGCAGAATATTGCGCTATTTGCCCTTGATGAAGCCCAGCTCTCCGGCCGCGACATGGGATTGCTGCTGTTTCTCGACGCCCGCGGCCCGGAAACCACCTTTGGCTACGACTGGCGTGAGCGGCGGCCCGAGGGCTGGCGCCGGCCACTGGCGGCCAGCGATATCTTCGCCGAGCAAGCGCTGCCTGCGGAAGTGGATCTCAGCCTGCTGCTGGAAAACGTGCCGGCAACCGAACTGCTGCCCGCACCGGTGGCAGCGGACGCCGCACCGCAGGTGGTGTTCTACGCCAGCGGCGAGGTGATTCCAGGGGAGTTGGAGCTGCGCTGCCGGGACAGTGGCGAGATCCTGTGGCGCCTGCAGTGGGACCTGCTGGGGCGGATGACGCTGCAGCGTCGGGGCGAGGCGATGGATGAGATTGATCCCTCCTAGGCGGCAGCGGCCGCAGCAATCCGGTTTCACCCTGGTGGAGGTCATGGTGGCGCTGGCTGTGGTGGCGCTGGCGCTGCCGGCCTTGATGTTTGCCTTGTACCAGCAGGTGGACGGCACCGGCTACCTGCGCGACAAGTCCCTGGCGCAGATGGTGGCCAGCAACAAACTGGTGGAGTTGCGCCTGCTGACGGCGGCCCGAACCGGACTCTTCAGCGGCGTCGACAGCGGTGTCGAGGAGCTGGCGGGCCGGCAGTGGCACTGGCGCCTGGAGAGCAGTGCCACCCAGGTTCAGTCTTTTTACCGGGTGGAGATTGCAGTGCGCGAAGGCGAGGAGGAGAGCGGTTTGCCGCTGCACACTCTGGTCGCATTCATGTTCGACGATCAGCGTCCGACTCTGGAGCCCAGCGGTGAAGGGTAGCGGCTTCACCCTGGTGGAGGTTCTGATCGCGCTGGCGATTACCGCCTTTGTGGCTGCCATCTCCTATACGGGATTGTCCACCGTGATCAGCGGAGTCGAGAGCACGCGGGCTGTCGCGGAGCGTACCTGGGAAGTCAACCGTGCGCTGATGATTGTCAGCCGCGACCTGCGCCATTTTGTCGAGCGGCCGGTGCGGGACGAATTCGGTGAGGAAGAACCCGCGCTCATTGGCGGCCGGGCGGCACGGTTCATGCTCAGTTTCACTCGCAGCGGCTGGCACAATTCCGCCGGGCAGCCCCGCAGCAATCTGCAGCGCGTCAATTATCTGTGGCTGGAGAATAGCCTTTGGCGCGAGAGCTACCCGGTACTCGACCGGGTCTCCGTCACCGAGCCGCAGCGGGTTCTGTTGCTGGAGGGAGTCACGGATCTGCGCCTGTCGTTCCTGGACGCGCCGGAGTCGCTGCGCCCGGGCGCTCGCGGGACTGTCGTGGATACCCGCAACTGGCCGGAGAACTGGGTCGCGGATACCAGCCAGCCGGGCGTGGCGCTGCCGCCGCCCGCAGCGCTGGAACTGGTGCTCGAACTTGAGGATCTTGGCGAGCTGAGGAGCCTGCATGCCCTGCCGCCTCTCTGAGCCGCGCCACCCGGACGCCCAGCGCGGTGTGGCACTGGTGGTGGCCCTGCTGGTGTTCGGTCTGTCCGCCGCCCTGTTGGTGGCCATGCAGAGCGAATTTACCCTGTTCTATCAGCGTGGATCCAATCTGTTCCTCGCCGAACAGGGGCATGCCTACCTGCGCGGCGCGGAAGAACTGGCAACATTGGCGCTGGTGATGGATCACGACACGGATCAGGCCCGCGAGCAGCCGCGGGATGATCTGGGCGAAATCTGGGCCCAGCAGGCCACACCCTACCCGCTGGATGAGGGCGGCTGGTTGGTCGGCTCCCTGCAGGATCTGCAGGGGCGCTTCAACCTCAATTGGTTGGCGGCAACCGCCGCCGGCGCCGACGCAAGCGCGGAAGATGGCGCCCGTTTCACGCCGGCCCAGGCCTTTTTCATCCGCCTGCTGCATTCCGTCTTAAACCTGGTCACCGGCGTCCTCAGCCTGGTGGTGATCTTCAACCAAGTCGACCTGCTTAGGGGCTGGGATTTACCCGGGGCATTGGCCTTATTAGGGGTTTACCTGCTGC
>JBLRXF010000179.1:0-6568 GCA_047920875.1 Haliea sp.
GGTGCAGACCGACCCCAATTTCGCCAATTACCAGTACCGGGAACGCGACGGGGCCATTGTGCTGCTGGATTTTGGCGCTACGCGCCCGTTCAAGGCCGCCTTTGTGCGCGATTATGGCAAGCTGGCGGCGGCCGCCATGGCGGGGGATCGGGACGAAACCGCGCGGGCTGCGGAGCGTGTCGGCTACTCCATGGGTGAGCCGGGATCGCGTTATCGCGAGCTGGTGCTGGACATGTTGCTGCTTGCCCTTGAGCCCCTGCGGCAGGAAGGCCCCTATGATTTCGGCGCCTCGGATATGCCGGCCCGGCTTATGGCGATGGGCCAGTCGGTGACCGGATTCCGTGATTTTTGGCAGGCGCCGCCGACCCATGCGGTCTATTTCCACCGCAAGCTGGGCGGCATGTTCATGCTCGCAAATCGTATCGGAGCGAAGGTCGATGTGCGGGCCCTGATGGCACAGCGCGTCAAACGCTGAGCTTCGCCAGCGCCATGCCGGCTCCCGTGTCAGGGCCGCGGGTGGTCCTCGCACTGGCCCGCGAGCCAGGTTGCGCAAACCTGCAGCTGGTTATCCAGCAGTACCATGTCGGCCCGTAATCCGGGCGCAATCCTGCCGAAGCCCGGCTCGCCGATCAACTGGGCAGGATACAGGGACGCCATGCGCAGGCATTCCTCCAGCGGCAGACCTACGGTCCGGTAGCAGTAGCGTACCGCATCCATCAGGCTGATTGCGCTGCCCGCCAGTGTTCCCTCTGCATTCACCAGGCGTCCGTCGCGCACTGCAATCCGCTCCCCGTAGAGCGTGAACCAGTTCTGACCGCTACCGACAGTAGCCATCGCATCACTGACCAGAAACAGCTTGCCGGGCGCGGCACAGCGATGGGCGATGCGGATGCTGGCCGGGTGCACGTGGTGGCCGTCGGCAATAATGCCCAGCCAGCAGTCGCCGCTGTCCAGGGCGGCGCCGGTCACGCCCGGTTCCCTGGCGGTCAGCGGGCTCATCGCATTGAACAGGTGGGTGAAGCCGCGCAGGCCCTCCTGCAGCGCCCCTTGCAATTCTGCCCAGCTCGCGGCGCTGTGGCCTGCGCTGACGGTAATGCCCGCGTCGACGAGCTGGCGAATCATGCCCGGTGCCATGACTTCCGGTGCGAGGGTAGTCAGGCAGCGCAGATCCCCGAGTCCGCAGAGCCAGTCGATATCCGCCCATGTTGGCTGTCGCAAGCGGTCCTGGCGATGGGTGCCCCGGCGCGCGGGCGCAAAGAACGGTCCTTCAATATGAATGCCGAGAACGGCGTCCGCCCCGGGCTGCGCGGAATGCTGCGCCGCGCGCACGGCTTCCGCGCCAGCCTTCAGCACTGCGGCGGTATCACTCAGCAAGGTAGGTAGCAGCGCGGTGGTGCCCTGGCGCCGATGTGCGGCGGCGATGTGCAGCACAGTGTCGGCGCTGGGTGCATTGTTGAACAGCAGGCCGCCGCCGCCATTAACTTGGAGGTCAACCAGCCCCGGCGCCAGGAAGCCATCAGGGATATCATGGCAGGGAAAGGACAGGGGTATGTCAGCAGCTGAAACAAGTGCCTGCACGGTAGGGCCCGCCAGCAGCAGGCCGCAGTCCGTGTGCCACTGCTCGCCATCGAACAGGCGGGCAACGCGCAGGGCCCGGTCTGGTGGCTGGCTTGGCATGGCGTGCTCTCCTGTCCCCGTTGCGCCCTTCATTGCTTGAGCCGCGTGCTTGCTGAAGGTTGCGTCAGTGTTATGCTTCGACGCTAGAACGTCACTATAACAAGAGGTACGCCATGCGTCTCCGCCCCATCTTCGCCCTTGTCCTCAGTTTTGCGCTTGCCGCCTGCAGCGACTCCAGTGATCCCGTCGCCTCCTTGCCGCCGCCGGTACCGGAGCCAGAGCCTGAACCCGCGCTGACCTACTCGGCAGAGGTGCGGCGAACGGAATATGGCATCCCCCATATCAAGGCTGACGATTGGGGCAGCCTTGGCTATGGCTTCGGTTATGCCTACGCTCAGGACAATTTCTGCGTGACCATGCGCGAGATCGTATTCGCTACCGGGCGCTCCGCGGAACTGATGGGCGAGGGCATGGGGAGCGCGCAATCAGACTTCCTGTTCCGCTTCCTAAATGGCGACAAGGAGGCGTTTGCGGAAGAGTTTGTGTCCGCCTTGCCGCAGTTTGCCCGTGATCTCGCCGAGGGCTATACGCGGGGAATGAACCGCTACCTCGAAGAGACCGGGCTCGACAATTTGCCCGAAGGTGACTTGGGCTGCCGCAACGCCGACTGGGTCTTTGCGTTTGACAGTGTTGACCTGTTCCTCTACCTGCGTCGGGAAGCGCTGCGCGGCAGCTCTGAGCAGGGTATCTTCCGCAACGCGATCCTCGCCACTACCGGCCCGGATGACGCCGGTGGCAATGCCTCTGCAGCCAGCCTGGAGGAAGATGCGGCGGCGCTGTCGGAGGCGGCTCTGCAGCTGCGGAGCCTGGATCGCGGCAGTAACGGCCTTGCGCTTGGCCGTGACGCCACCAAGGACGGCAGCGGTATGTTGCTGGGAAATCCGCACCAGCCCTGGTTCGGTGCCGGCGCCTGGTACCAGGCCCATCTGACCCTGCCTGGTACCTATGACGTGGCCGGTGCTGCGCTGCACGGCTTTCCGTTTATTGGTATTGGCTTCAACCGGGATGTCGCCTGGACCCACACGGTGTCCTTTGCCAACCGCTTCAGCCTGTATGAACTGAAGTTGAATGCGGATAACCCGCTGCAGTACGACTACGACGGCGAGTGGCGCGACATTGTGCCGCAGACAGTGACCATTCAGGTCAAGCAAGCGGACGGAACGCTTGAGGACCGTGAGCAGATTTTCTATGTCTCCCACTACGGCCCCGTGGTAAACCTCAAGGGCGTGAGTCCGGCACTGGACGGCTGGCCCATGTTCAATGGTTCGGTGCTGGCCTTCCGCGACGCCAATATCCTGACCGGTATCCGCGGCATCGAGCAGTGGATCAACAAGGGCCAGGCCAGTTCCATTGATGAGTATGTGGCTGCGCTGCAGGGCATTGGCAACCCGGTGTTCCACGAGCTGGCGGCTGATCGTGCGGGCGATGCCTTCTATGGCGAGCTGTCCGCCGTTCCCTTTGTAACCCAGGAGCAGCTGGATCGTTGCATCAATGGTATCGTTGGCCCGCTGCTGGCGGCCGCCACAACCAATGTGATTCTGTCCCTTGACGGCTCTGATTCCAGCTGCGAGTGGGGTACTGACCCAGAAGCTCCCGCCGGCAGTAACCTCTACGGCGCCTCCAAGTTGCCGCAGCTGCGTACCACCGACTACGTGGGCAACAGCAATAACAGTTACTGGCTCAGTGACGCCAACAACCCGCTTGAGGGGTTCCCGGTGATCATGGGGCCCCTGGGCTATGAGGGGCAACAGCAGTTCTTGCGCACCCGCATCGGCCACCTCATGGTGGCAGAGCGCAAGGCCGCCACCGACGGGCTTGATGCGGAGCCCCTGTTTGACCTGGAGAGCCTCAAGGGCCTGATGTACGCCAACCGGGTGTACGGCGCGGAGATCGTGCTGGACGATGTTCTCGCCGTTTGCGCCACTGAGGCCGCATCGTCGGTGCTGGAGGCCTGCAGCGTGCTTGCCGGCTGGGACCGCAGGGTGAACGTCGACTCCATGGGCGCCCAGGTATTCACCGAGTTCTGGCGGGTGATCAGCAACGAACTGGGCAACCCCTTTCAAAATGTTGTCCAGAGTGATGAATTCTGGGCGCTGGACTTTGACGCGGCGGATCCGCTGAATACGCCCGCAGGGATCGATATTGCCCTGGAGGTCAATCAGCAGCGGGTGATCAACGCTCTCGCTGTCGCCACGTCCAGACTTGATGCCGCGGGTGTGGCCCTGAACGCCCCCTGGGGCGAGGTGCAGGTGCTGGAGCGCAACGGCGTGCGGGTACCCATTCACGGCGGCTCGGGCGGTATGGGCGTCTACGGTGCGATCAGCGCCGGCCTGTCCCAGAGCGGCTATGTGAATCCCGGCTCCGGCAACTCCTACATTCAGGCAGTCACCTGGGATGAAACCGAGTGCCCGATTGGCGATGTGATCCTGGTGCCCTCCCAGTCCACCAATCCCGCGTCGCCGCACTTTGCTGACCAGACGGAGCTGTATGCTGACAAGCAGTGGGTGCGCTTCCCCTTCTGTGAGGCAGACATCAGCGCCGCCCAGATCGGCGAGACGCTGGTGCTGGAGGAATAAGCCTTCTGGCCCTGGCGCGTGGTCTGTCCCGCGCCGGGGCGCGTAGCTAGCCGATGTCTAATTCCACTCTAATTCTGGTGCTGGGTGACCAGCTGTCCCTGGCCAACCCTGCTCTCGCCGCCGCCGACCCCGCCTGCGACGTTGTGCTATTGGCGGAAGTCGCGGAGGAGGCCGGGTACGTGCCTCATAACCGGCACAAAATCGCCCTGATTTTTTCTGCCATGCGCCACTTCCGCGATGAGCTGCGGCAGCGGGGCTTTCAGGTTCTCTATTTTACTCTGGCCGATGGACTGCCGGACCTGCAGGGGGCGCTTGCCCGGGCCTTGCGTGAGGCACCCTGCGCCGCGGTGCGGGTTTGCGAACCCGGAGAGTATCGCCTGCGCGCAGCCATGGCCGGCTGGGCAGAGGCGCTGGGAGTCCCGGTAGAGGTGCTGGAGGACAGCCGTTTTCTTGCCAGCCATGCTGACTTTCGCGCCTGGGCCAAGGGCCGCAAGCAGCTGCGGATGGAATATTTCTACCGTGACATGCGCCGCAAGCACGGTCTGTTGTTGGAGTTGGACGGCAAGCCTGCCGGTGACCGCTGGAATTTCGATCAGGAAAACCGCGTCGGCTGGCGCGGGCAGGAGACCATTCCCCAGCGTCGCCAGCTGCCTCAGGACAGCTGTACCCAGGCAGTGCTGGCTGAGGTTGCCGCGGCTTTTCCCGACAATCCGGGGGATCTGGCGCAGTTCAATTACGCCTGCACAGCCGCTGAGGCTCGCCAGGAGTTCGACTGGTTCTGCCGCCATGCGCTGCCCCATTTCGGCAGCTATCAGGATGCGCTGGTGGAGGAGTCGCCCTGGGTCTTCCATGGCAAGATATCCATGTACCTCAACATCGGCCTCCTGGAGCCGCTCCCTCTTTGCCAGCAGGTCGAGCAGGCCTGGCGGGAGGGTGTCTGCAGCCTGGCCACCGCCGAGGGCTTTATTCGCCAGATCCTCGGCTGGCGCGAGTATGTGCGCGGCATCTACTGGCTCACCATGCCGGAGTACAAGGAGCGCAACACTTTTGCCGCGAGAGCGCCGTTGCCGGCTTTTTTCTGGAGCGGGGAGACTGATCTGCGCTGCCTGCAGCAGGCCCTGCGGCAGACTCTCGACCTGGGCTATGCCCACCATATCCAGCGTCTGATGGTCATTGGCAACTTTGCCCTGTTGGCGGGGCTGGATGTGCAGGCAGTCTGCGACTGGTATCTGGCGGTCTATGTCGACGCCTTCGAGTGGGTGGAGTTGCCCAACACCCTGGGCATGGCGCTACACGCTGACGATGGTCTGATGGCCAGCAAACCCTACGCGGCCAGTGGCAAGTACATCCAGCGCCAGGGAAACCATTGCCAGGAGTGCAAGTACAGCCCCGCCAAGATGACCGGAGAGGGTGCCTGCCCATTCAACGCTCTGTACTGGCATTTCATTGACCGCCATCTGGAGTATCTCGGGGCCAATCCGCGGATGGGTCTGATTGTCGCCAACTGGCGCAAGCGCCCACCGGCCGAGCGCAAGGCGATCACCGATTGGGCAGATCGCAGCCTTACGCAGCTGCTTGCTACCTCCGGTTAAGCTTGTCCCGGTTGCCGGCGCAGCGCCGGGAGCAGTATTTTACCTGCTCCCAGTTCAGGCGCCAGCGCGCCCGCCACTGGAACGGGCGCTCGCAGACCGGGCAGACCTTGGTCGGCCGCTCAGGTCCCTTCACGGTCGTTGTCCGAGCCCGAGGGCAGTAGCGGCCAGTCTGCCGCATCGGTTACGTAGAGCGGCTGGCGCGGACGGTTGCCGCCCCATTTCTGGGTGAAAACGCCGTCCGGGTCGTGCTCCGCCGCCTGTTTCTGCAGGTTGAAGCGCCGCCCCCCGCGAGGGTCACAGCCGACCCCGGCGATGTACTGCCAGTTGCCGTAGTTGCTGCCAACGTCGTAGTCGATCAGGTGTTTTTCGAAGAAGGCCGCACCGTAGCGCCAGTCCAGGCCCAGCTCGTGAATCAGGCAGCTGGCGCTGATCTGGCGGCCACGGTTGCTCATCCAGCCCGTTGCCAGCAGCTGCCGCTGCAGGGCGTTGACCAGCGGATAGTCGGTATCGCCCTGGCACCAGCGGGCAAAGGCACGCGGGTCAAAGGTGCAGAAGCGGTGCTTGCGGCCCTTGCCGAGTCCGGCAAAGCGGAACAGTGCGGGGCCGTCCAGCAGTGCCCGCCAGTGGAAATACTCCCGCCACAGCAGCTCTAAATAGAGCCACTCGGTGGAGTCGTTGCGCAGGCGCTGCTGTTCGAAGGCGGTGAGGGTGTGCGCCACCTCC
>JBLRXF010000180.1:0-6560 GCA_047920875.1 Haliea sp.
TGATGTTGCGCTGCATCCCGTGCGGCGCGCTGTGGCTGCGGATATTGCCGCCCTGCGGGCCTTGCCTGAGATTGATACGGAGGGTCTTTATCTGCGCCTTTCGGCACTGGCTGACCAGGTGGGCGGGTTGGTGATTTTTGCACTGCCGGAGCGCGAAATCGGTCCGGCAGCGCTGGAGGAGGGCGACGGCTGGCATCAGCGTCTGCGCCAGGGCTATGAGGAAGCGCTGCATACGCTCTCCCGGTATGTCACGGTAAGGCGCAGGGAAATGCCATTTGAGGCGCTGGTGGACCCACAGTGGGAGGCGCTGCTGCGGCAGAACCTGGTCATGTTGCTGCAGCAGGCCCAGGTGGCGCTCCTGTCCGGCAATCAGCCGCTTTACCACGCCAGTCTGCGGCGCGCCCGACACTGGCTTGTGGAGTACTATCTCGCGGAGGAGGCCGCTACCGCAGCGGTGGCCCGCGAACTGGACGATCTAGCGGCCCAGCCCATAGCCGTGGAACTGCCCGATATTTCCCGCTCCCTGCGCGAGTTGGACGCGGTGACGGGGCAGCGCCTGCAACGGACCGGAGGCGAGTAGGGATGCGTAAACTGCTGCTGTTGGGCCTGTTCGCCTTATTGCTCGGCGTGGGCATTGTCACCCTGATCGAGAATCATCCCGGCTACGTGCTGATCGCCTACGGCCACTACACGATAGAAACGAGCTTATGGGTAGGCATTGTGCTGCTGGTGCTGTTCACGCTTGTCCTCTATGCCAGCCTGGCCCTGCTGCGCAGGCTTCTCGGCGGCCAGAAATCTTTTGCCAGCTGGCTGGGGCAGCGCAAGGTGCAGCGTGCTGCCCGCCTCACCCATCGCGGGCTGATCAATTTTATCGAGGGCAACTGGGAGCCTGCGCGGCGGCAGCTGCTGCGCGGGGCGGATAACAGCGAGGTGCCGCTGCTGAACTATCTGATTGCCGCCCGCGCCAGTTTCCAGCTGGGAGAGCTCGACCGGATGCGCGAATACCTCGGGGCTGCCGAGCAGTCGGATTCCGAAGCCGGTATCGCCGTGGAGCTGACCCAGGCAGAGCTAAAGCTGCGCGGCAACCAGTACGAACAGGCGGTTGCTACGCTGGAGCGTGCCCGGCGCAATGCCGGCAAACACCCTCACGTACTGAAGCTGCTGAGTACAGCCTACCTCGGGCTGGAGGACTGGGAAGCCCTGCTGAAGCTGCTGCCGGAGCTGCGCAAGTACCACGTATTGCACGGGGACGAGCTGCTGCAGCTGGAGCGTCGGGTGTACACGCAGCTCCTGCAGGCGAGCGCGGCGGAGGATGCCGCCGGCAGCAGTGGGCAGTCCCACTTGCACCAGCGCTGGCAGGCGATGCCCACCCATCTGCGCGAGGACAGGGACCTGCTGCAGCTCTACGTTGGCCAGTTGATCAGGGAGGGGGACCACGCGGGTGCCGACAAGCTTATCCAGCGCACGCTGAAGCAGGCATGGGACAGCGATCTGGTCCGGCTGTATGGCTACGTCGAGCTGGACAACGCCGGGCGCCAGCTGGCCCAGGCCGAGTCCTGGCTGCCGGAGCATCCCCGGGATCCGCAGCTGCTGCTGTGCCTGGGCCGCCTGGCCTGCCGGCACCAGCTCTGGGGCAAGGCCCGGGATTTTTTCGAGGCCAGCCACAAGCAGCGTCGCAGTCCGGAAGTCTGCGCCGAGCTGGGTCGTCTGCTCGCGGCGCTGGGTGATGACAAGGCCAGCGCTGCCCGCTTTCGCGAGGGGCTGCTACTGCGGGAAAAGAGCCTGCCGCAGCTGCCATTGCCGGAGCGCTCCGTCCCGCAGGCTTGAGTGTCCGCTCAGCGCATAATGCCCAGGTCGTCCCACAGCTCGTCAATCCGCATTTTCACGCTGTCGCTCATGGTGATGGGAGTGCCCCACTCGCGGTTGGTTTCCCCCGGCCACTTGTTGGTGGCGTCAAAGCCCACCTTGGAGCCCAGCCCGGCCACCGGAGAGGCAAAATCCAGATAATCAATGGGTGTGTTCTCGATGAACACGCTGTCCCGCTGCGGGTCCATGCGGGTGGTCATGGCCCAGATCACGTCCTGCCAATCGCGGGCATTGACGTCAGCGTCGGTAACAATGACGAACTTGGTATACATGAACTGGCGCAGGAAGGACCAGACGCCGAGCATGACGCGCTTGGCATGACCGGGATATTCCTTGCGCATGGTCACAATGGCCACGCGGTAGGAGCAGCCCTCTGGCGGCAGGTAGAAGTCGACAATCTCCGGAAACTGCTTCTGCAGGATGGGTACGAACACTTCGTTCAGGGCCAGGCCGAGGATCGCCGGCTCATCCGGCGGTCGACCGGTGTAGGTGCTGTGGTAGATCGGGTCTTCCCGGTGGGTGATGGCTTCTACCGTGAAGACCGGAAAGCGCTCAACCTCGTTGTAGTAACCGGTGTGATCACCAAAAGGACCCTCATCGGCCATTTCGCCGGGTTCGAGATACCCTTCCAGGATGAACTCCGCCGTAGCCGGTACCTGCAGGCCGTGTTCGCGGCAGCCTTGAGTGTGGCACTCGGTCAGCTCGGTCTTGCTGCCCCGCAGCAGTCCGGCAAAGGCGTACTCGGAAAGGCTGTCCGGCACCGGGGTGACGGCACCCAGCGTGGTGGCCGGGTCCGCTCCCAGGGCGATGGCGACCGGGTAGCGCTTGCCGGGGTTCTGCAGCTGCCAGTCGCGATAGTCGAGAGCGCCACCCCGGTGTGACAGCCAGCGCAGGATCAGCTTGTTGCGGCCAATCAGCTGCATGCGGTAGATGCCCAGATTCTGCCGGTTCTTGTTGGGCCCGCGGGTAATCACCAGCGGCCAGGTTACCAGCGGGCCGGCATCACCGGGCCAGCAGGTCTGGATGGGCAGCTGGTACAGGTCGACGTCGTCGCCGGTCTGGGCGTGGTACTGGCAGGGCGCGTTGCGCACCAGCTTCGGCCCCATGTTCATCACCTGCTTCAGCAGCGGCGCCTTGTCCCAGGCATCGCGCAGGCCCTTGGGCGGATCGGGCTGGCGCAGGTAGGCCAGCACCTCGCCGATCTCGCGCAGTGCGGTCACGTTTTCGGCTCCCATGCCCAGCGCTACCCGGGTCTGGGTGCCAAAGAGATTGGCCAGGACCGGAATGCGGCTGCCCTTGGGGTTTTCAAACAGCAGGGCCGGGCCGCCTGCACGCAGGGTGCGGTCGGCGATCTCGGTCATTTCCAGATTGGGGTCGATTTCCTGGCGGATGCGCACCAGTTCGCCGCGCTGTTCCAGAGCGGCGATGAATTCGCGGAGGTCTTTGTAACTCACAGGCTGTCCTTGCTTCCGGGTTCAGGCGTGGGGACAGTATAACGCGCGGCGGCCACCGGCAATGCCAGCGGCCGCCGCGCCGGGACAGTTTCTATTTGCGCTTCATGGACAGGAAGAACTCGTCGTTGGTCTTGGTATCCCTGAGCTTGTCCAGCAGGAACTCGATGGCCGGGCCATCTTCCATGCTGTGCAGCAGCTTGCGCAGAATCCACATGCGCTGCAGTTCGTCCTCGGCGGTGAGCAACTCCTCGCGACGGGTGCCGGAGCGGCGGATATTGATGGCCGGGTAGACGCGCTTTTCCGCAATCTTGCGGTCCAGGTGAAGCTCCATGTTGCCGGTACCCTTGAACTCCTCGTAGATCACCTCGTCCATTTTTGATCCGGTATCCACCAGGGCGGTGGCGATGATGGACAGGCTGCCGCCTTCTTCGATATTGCGCGCGGCACCGAAGAAACGCTTGGGACGCTCCAGGGCATGGGCGTCGACACCGCCGGTCAGTACCTTGCCGGAGCTTGGCACCACGGTGTTGTAGGCGCGTGCCAGACGGGTGATGGAGTCCAACAGGATCACCACGTCGCGCTTGTGCTCGACCAGGCGCTTGGCCTTCTCGATCACCATGTCGGCGACCTGGACGTGCCGCGAGGGGGGTTCGTCGAAGGTGGAGGCGACCACTTCCGCGCCGCGGATGCCGACGGTGCGCTGCATGTCGGTCACTTCTTCCGGGCGCTCATCAATCAGCAGCACGATGATGTAGCACTCGGGGTTGTTGGTGAGAATCGCCTGGGCGATGCTCTGCATGATGACGGTCTTGCCGGCCTTGGGAGGCGCTACCAGGAGGCCGCGCTGGCCCTTGCCGATAGGGGCTACCAGATCGATCACCCTGCCGATCAGATCCTCGGTGCTGCCGTTGCCCTTTTCCAGCTTCAGGCGCTTGTCGGCGAACAGCGGAGTCAGGTTTTCAAACAGTATCTTGTGTTTCGCGTTCTCGGGCCGGTTGAAATTGATCTCACCGACCTTGAGCAGGGCGAAGTAGCGCTCGCTGTCCTTGGGGGGGCGGATCTTGCCGGAGATGGTGTCGCCGGTGCGCAGGTTGAAACGGCGGATCTGGCTGGGTGACACGTAGATATCGTCGGGGCCGGCCAGGTAGGAGCTGTCCGCCGAGCGCAGGAAACCGAAACCGTCCTGCAGGATTTCCAGGATACCGTCACCGTAGATGTCCTCGCCGCTTTTGGCGTGTCGCTTGAGGATGGCGAAAATGATGTCCTGCTTGCGCGATCGGGCCATGTTTTCGAGGCCGATCTCCTTCGCAATATCAATGAGTTCCTGCGTGGACTTGGTCTTGAGGTCAGTTAGATTCATAGAAGAGTGCTGAGTTGTTGTTCGAGGAAGATATGCAATGCAGACGGACGAAGCGACCGAAATAGAAGGTCAGAGCGACGTGAATGCAGCGTTTAATCGTTGGGTGGCAGAGTTATTATTGCGGCACGGAGACGTGCGACGAAGTGGAATGTAACACGGCGAACTGGGGGCGTCTACCGGTTTTTGGCGGCCTTCCGTGGCCGCCATCTGCTGTCATGCCTGCAGTACCGGGCGAGTGCTCAGAGAACTTCCTTGATGAAGTCCACCAGCTGGCTTTTTGACAGCGCGCCCACCTTGGTCGCCTCCGCGCTGCCGCCCTTGAACAGGATCAGCGTGGGGATGCCGCGAATGCCGAACTTTGGCGGGATCTCGGGGTTCGCATCCACATCCACCTTGCAGACTTTGACTTTGCCGGCGTACTCGGTGGCGATTTCGTCCAGTATGGGCGCTATCATCTTGCAGGGGCCGCACCATTCTGCCCAGAAATCAACCAGTACCGGGATATCTGCGTTGAGGACATCGGTATCAAAACTTGCATCGCTGACATGTACGATGTGTTGGCTCATTGTGTGCTCCAGTTGGGGGCCTGCTCCGGCCTCATGGCCTTTGCTGTGCCCCTGCTATCAAAGGCGCAATGATACCATTGGCTGATTCGGGTACAACCGGCGTCCAGGAGTTTTTCGTTATGACCTTATTCCCCCCGCCACCGGCGCCCGCGCCGGCGCAGTGGGCTGTGTACCTGCTGCACTGTGCCGATGGCAGCCTGTATACGGGGGTGACGCTCGATCTGCAACGCCGGCTGGCGCAGCACAATGGCGAGCGCGTCGGCGGCCCGCGCTACACCCGTGGCCGGCGTCCTGTAGAGCTGCTGTGGTGGGAGTCGGCGGCGGACCGCGGCGCCGCCCAGCGCCGGGAGGCGGCCATCAAGCGCCTGTCGCGCAGTGCCAAGCTGGCGTTGCGTGGAGCTGCGGCCGAGCCTATTCCGCTGCAAGTGCAGCGTTGAGTTCCTCCAGCGCCTGCTGCAACTCCAGCCAGCGTTCTTCCAGGGCTACTGTCTGCGTTTTCAGCTCCCCTTCTTTTTTCAATAGCTGTCCGAGTTCTGCTTTGCCGCTGTCGCTGTATAGCCCGGGGTCGGCAAGCTGCTGCTGCAGCGCCGCCAATGCCTGCTCCGCCGCAGCCATGTCGCGTTCCGTTTTGTTGATGTCCTGCTGCAGGGGCCGCAGCTTTGCCCGCTGGGCCGCCGCCTGCTGGCGCTTTTCCTTGCGGCTGGTTTCCGTCTCTGCAGCGCTGCCCGGCGCGGGTTTGTCACTGCTGCGGTAGCTGGCCAGGATCCATTTTTCATAGGCCTTGAGGTCGTCTTCGTACTCCTCGACCCGGCCGTCATGCACCAGCAGCAGTTCATCGGCTGTATTGCGCAGCAGGTGGCGGTCATGGCTGACCAGGATCAGGGCGCCTTCATAGCCTTGCAGCGCCATCTCCATGGCGTTGCGCATGTCCAGGTCGAGGTGGTTGGTCGGTTCGTCAAGTACCAGCAGGTTGGGCCGCTGCCAGACCACCAGCGCCAGCGCCAGGCGGGCTTTCTCGCCGCCAGAGAAGGGCGCGATGGGCTTGGTGGCGAAGTCGCCGCGGAAGTTGAAGCCGCCGAGGAAGTTGAGGACTTCCTGCTCCCGGGCCTCGGGACTCAGGCGCTGGACATGCAGGGCGGCGCTGGCGCGCAGGTCCAGCGCCTCCAGCTGCTGCTGGTCGAAGTAGCCGACGCGGCAGTGTTCACCCGGTGCGCAGTTGCCCGCCAGCAGGGGCAGCTTGCCGATCAGGCTTTTCAACAGGGTGGACTTGCCCGCGCCGTTGGCCCCGACCAGTGCGTGCACTTCGCCGTGGTT
>JBLRXF010000181.1:0-6551 GCA_047920875.1 Haliea sp.
CATTGATTCGCTGATATGGGCCTCCCTGCTGCAGGCACTGTCAGCCTTTGGTGCCTACCGGCGCATGATCGGGCCGTTGGTAGAAGCGGAGGGGGTGGTGGAGTTTGTGTTCCGCGAGGCGACGCTGCCGCGCTCGGTGGCGTTTTGCCTGGCCGGCGTGCGCGAGGAGCTGAAGCCGCTGAAAAAACACGAGGTGGCACTGCGAGTACTGGATCGCGGCCGGCGCAAGCTGTCGCGGCTGGATGCCGCGGGTATGTCGCGGGAGGAACTGCACCGCTACATCGATGAGTTTCAGTCACTCTTGAGCGAGTTGCATCGGGCGATTACCTCGACCTGGTTCCACCCGGACACGCCATGAAACGCCTGCAGTGCGCCTGCGGCAGCCAGGTCTTCTTCGAGAGCCGGGACTGTGTCAACTGTGGCGCCAGGCTCGGCTTTGACCCGGCAACCCTGAGCATGCAGAGCCTCCGCCCTGATGGTGATGGCCTGTACCTGGGCGCCAACGGCGCCCAGTACCGCTTCTGCGGCAACGCCACCCAGTGGGACGTCTGTAACTGGCTGACGTCGGCGGACGATCACCACCCCCTCTGCTTTGGCTGCCAGTTCAACCGCACCATCCCCAACCTGTCGCTGCCGGGCAACATCCAGCGCTGGTGGATTCTGGAGCAGGGCAAGAAACGGTTGTTCTATACCCTGCTCAGCCTCGGTCTGCCGCTGGTGGACGGCTGGCGCGACCCTCGCAACGGCTTGCTGCTGGATTTTATCGAGGACGGCCGCAGTCATGAAGAATTTGCCGAGACCTTTGCCAGCACCGGCTTCCTGGGAGGGGTGATTACCATCAACACCCTGGAGGCCGATGAGGTGGCCCGGGTGGTGGCGCGGGAGCAGATGAATGAACATTACCGCACGGTGCTGGGGCATCTGCGCCACGAGTCCGGGCATTACTACTGGTCGCGGCTGTGGCGCGACAGTGACTTGCGCACGGATTTCTCCGACCTGTTCGGGGACGAGACCATGGACTACCCGGGCGCCCTGGCCCGCCATTATCGCGAGGGGCCGTCCCCCGAGTGGCGCAATTACTACATCAGTGCCTATGCCAGCGCGCACCCGGCGGAGGATTGGGCCGAGACCTGGGGGCACTACCTGCACATCGAGGATGCCCTGGAAACCGCGGCGGCCTACGGGGTCACCAGCGAGGACATCGGCAGCCTGGACATCAACGCCCGCATCGCGCTCTGGCGCGATCTCAGCATTATCCTCAACGAGCTCAACCGCAGCGTGGGCCGAGGCGATGCCTACCCCTTCGTCATCAACAGCTTTGTAGAATCCAAGCTCTGCTTTGTTGAGCGCGCGATCCGGCGCCTGCAGACCATGCGCTGAACAGCAGCACTGGATAAAAAGGGGTCAGGTCCATTTATGCCGATTTAAATGGACCGATTTAAAATGGACCTGACCCTTTAGAATTGCGATTTAAATGGACCTGACCCTTTAGAATTGGACCTGTCCCCTTTTTAAAATGGACCTGACCCCTTTCAGAGCAGGGGCAGCAGGGCCTGGGCCAGCAGGGGTGCCATGGGTACGGCGTTGCTGGGGTGGGCGATACAGTCAGTGCTCCAGACCTCGCCCACGCCAGCGGCCGCCATCACCTGCAGCGCATCGCCAGCAAACAGGGCATGGGTGACGGCGACATCGACCGAGCGCGCTCCCGCTGCCAGCAGGAGGCGGGTGGCTGCGGCCAGGGTGCGGCCAGAGCTGGCGACATCATCGAGCAAGACGACCTCGCGCTCCCCGACGCCGATATCCGGCAGCGCGATCTCCACTTCGGTATCACCGCGGCGTACTTTGCTGCAGACGGCGTAGTCCAGGCCCTGCGACTGCGCCGCGCTCTCAACCCACTGTGCCGACTCCGCGTCAGGGCCCATCAGCAGTGGCTGCTGCCGCCGCCCAGCCAGCAGCGCCGCCAGGCTGGGCGCGGCCGAGAGCGCAATTGCCTGGGTCAGCGGTACAGCTTCCTGCAGGCGGCTGATACGGTGCAGATGCGGGTCCACGGTAATCACAGCGTCGAACAGTTCGGCCAGGAAACCGCCGATAATCCTCTGACTGACAATTTCTCCAGGCTGGAAAGCGATGTCCTGGCGCATATAGCCGAGGTAGGGGGTAACCAGCAGGATGCGTCCGACGCCAAGCTCCCGCGCATGCCGAGTCACGAGCAGCAGCTCAATCAGCTTTTCGTTGGGTCTGTCCAGGCTGCGGTAGATCACCAGAGTTTCCGGTGGCGGGTTAACCGCCGCGCCGGGCAGCGTCAGTTTGAGTTCTTCATCCGGGAAGCGGTGGCTGCTGATTGCTGCCAGTGGCAGGGCGCAGGCTTGCGCCAGCCGCTCAGCCGCAGCTTGCTCGTCCACAAAGTGCAGCAGCAGGGCGGACATCAGAATTCGACAAACATCGGTGACATCTCAGCTGCGTCGCCTACGGTGAAGCCCGTGGCGCGTTCACACAGCAGGCGGGCGAAGCCCAGCTCCGTTGGATAGGCGGCGTAGACCCGGTACAGGACATCCCCCGCTGTTACAGCGCTGCCCAGTTTTGCCAACAGGTCGACGCCGGCGCCGGCAGCTCTGGGTGCACCCGCCTGGCGTGCGATTCTGGCCAGCTGCAGGTTGTCGATACCGATGACCGTGCCAGACTCCGCTGCGCTGACTTCGAAGCACAGGGGCGCCAGGGGAGGATGCTCCGGGTCGAAGGGCTTTGCGCCCTGGGCGGCAATAATGTCCTGCATTTTTTTCAGGGCCCTGCCCGAGTCGAGGATATCCCGGGCTATGGCAAAACCGTCACCGCCGCGGACATCAGGATCGAACTCGAGCATGCGGCCAGCCAGGCGCAGGGCCTTCTGGCGCAGGTCATTGGGTGCGTCGGGCTGGTTCTGCAGCACCCGCATGACATCCCGGGCCTCCAGTGCCGGGCCAATGCCGTTGCCCACCGGCTGACGCCCGTCGGTGATCACCACGTCCAGGGTCAGCCCCATCCGCTTGGCGACGAATTCAAACAGGCGTCGCAGACGCTGTGCCTCCGGCATCGAGCGCACCTTGGCGGTGGGGCCGATGGGGATGTCCAGCACCAGATGAGTGGAGCCCGCCGCCGCCTTCTTCGACAGGATGGAGGCGACCATCTGCCCCGGCGAGTCTATCGACAGTGGTCGCTCAACGGCGATCAGTACGTCGTCTGCGGGCGAGAGGTCGCTGGTTCCCCCCCAGGCCAGACAGCCGCGGTGGGTGTGGACGATGTCTTCAAGCTCGTCGAACTGCAGCTCTACCGTTGCCAGCACTTCCATGGTGTCGGCGGTACCGGCGGGGGAGGTGATGGCCCGGGACGAGGTCTTGGGGCACAGCATGCCGTGGGCGGCAACGATGGGCACCACCAGCATCGAGGTACGGTTGCCCGGGATCCCGCCGATACAGTGTTTGTCCACTACCGGGTGTTCGCCCCAGTTCAGGCGTCGCCCCACGTGGCTCATGGCGTCGCTTAAAAAGAAGACTTCTTCCCGGTCCAACTCGGATTGATTGCAGGCGACTACGAAGGCGGTCAGTTCGATCTTGGAATAGCGGTGTTCGGCAATATCATTGACGATTGCGCGGAAGTCCTCTGCGGAAAGTCGCTCTCCGGCGATCTTGCGATGCAGGGCGGGGATGGAGCTGGCCGGTTCTGCTTGGGCTACCTGGACCTGGTGACCTTCTTCCAGCCCCAGCAGGGCAAAGGCATCCTCGGACAGGCCCAGTTCGCTCAAGCCGACGATCGTATCGTCATCAACCACATTGACGCTGGCCAGGATGCGGTGGTTGTTGCTGCTTACCTCAACCTTGGCCAGCGCCTGGAAACCCTCTGCCCGATACAGCTCACAGTCCCGATGCAGGTAGGCCACGTTTTCCCGGTAGGTGTCAATCGCTACCCGGCGCAGAGCGAGAGTAGACGTATCCTGGACAGCTCCCATTGTGTCGGTTGCTGGCGTGGGTGTCTTCATTGGCCTAGTCGTCGTCTCCCAGGACTTCGCTCAGGGGAGGCAGCTTTTCGAAGGCCTCGCGGATGTTGTCATCCCAGCTCTGACGCAGCTTGGCCAGGTAGGGATGGTGCTCCTCCAGGGTAAAATAGCGCGCATAGGGCTTGAGGCTGTCGTTGCGATAGTACAGGCACTCCAGCGGCGGGCCCACGGTAGCGTTGGAACGGATCGTGGAGTCCATGGAGACCAGGGCGCAGCGCATGGCGGTTTCATAGGGCGTGTGGGGGCGCACTATCCGGTCGAGGATGGGCTTGCCGTACTTGGTCTCGCCAATCTGCAGATAGGGGTAAAGCTCGGAGGCGGTGATATGGTTGCCTTCCGGGTAGATCAGGTAGAGAGCCTGCTGATGACCCTTGATCTGCCCTCCGAGAATAAACGTAGCCGAGGCGTTGAAGGAGGGGCCCGCCACCGGCGCGCTGGAGGCGGTATAGCGTGCCTGCTCGCTCACGCTGATCTCGCCGACATAGTCGGCCACATCGGCGACATAGCGTGCCTTGAGGATATTGAACTTGGCATCCTCCTCCAGATCGCGCTGGATCTGGGCTATCACTGCCTGGCTGGTAGCGAGATTGCCGGCGCTTAGCAGAATCAGGGAGCGATCGTAGGCCACCGAGAAACGGTGCATCTTGCTGTAGGTGCTGACGCGGTCGGGTCCTGCATTGGTCCTGGAGTCGGAGCAAAAGATCAGGCCGTCTTCCACGGCGATGGCGAGGCAATAGGTCATGGCAGTTGGGTTTTGGTTCCCGGCCTGGGTTGGAGCGCAAAGGATAATGGCTGCGGCGGGGGAATGCTACTGTGCTGTATCGCCTTGGATATTCGCGCTATTCTCATATCTCCTGGTTGCAAAGTACCAACGGTACCGCAGCCGATTGGCGGCCGTTCCATCGATGGCCGCGCCGGATGGCCGGTTATTCCAAGGTTTGGGCTATGAAAAACAAGAGCTGGCTGGCAAGCCTCTCCATAGGACTGTTGTGCTCTTTTTTAAGCCAGGCTGCACATTCTGTTGAACCGCCGGTGGAACAGGACAGGGGTCCCAAGATCGGCCTGGCGCTGAGCGGCGGTGGTGCGAGAGGCGCTGCTCATGTGGGTGTTCTCAAGTTGCTTGAGGAAATGAGGATCCCGATTCACTTCATTGCCGGTACCAGCATGGGCTCGATTATTGGTGGTCTTTACGCCGCGGGAATGACGCCAGAGGAGATTGAAGAGGGCCTGAATAGCATGGATTGGGAGCATATCTTCAGTGATGCCCCGCCTCGCAAGAACCGGTCCCTGCGTCGCAAACGCGATGATGAGCTGTATCTGGTGAATGCAAGCATCGGGCTGTCAGATGACGGTGAATTGAAATTCCCCACCGGCGCAATACAGGGCCAGAAGTTCGGCCTGGCCCTGCGCCAGCTCACCATGCAGGTCACGGCGATCACTGATTTCGACCAGTTGCATATTCCGTTTCGAGCGGTTGCCGCTGACATTGGCAGCGGTCAGAAAGTTGTCTTGAGTGAGGGCGACTTGGCTACCGCGATGCGCGCAAGCATGGCGGTGCCCGGGATTTTCGCGGCGACAGAGATTGATGGTCGCCTGCTGGTGGACGGGGGCATTACCGATAACCTGCCCATTGATGTCGTGCGTGACATGGGAGCGGACATTGTGATTGCCGTTGACATTGGGTCCCCTGGCAGACCTGCGGCTGAAATCAGCAATCTGTTCATGATCACAGAGCAGCTCATCTCGATAATGACGCGCACCAATGTCGAGCAGCAGATAGCCACCTTGACGGAGCGGGACGTTTTCATCCTCCCGGAGCTTGAGGGATTCTCCAGCTCAGACTTTGTCAATGCGGCCGCGATCATTCCCTTGGGGCGCCAGGGTGCTGAAGCGCAGCGTCACAAGCTTTCGCCTTTGGGGCTTTCGGAATCCGCTTACCGAGACCACATCGCAGCACGTGCAGCGAAGCCAGTCCGACAGGATACGGTCATAGAATTTGTCCAGATTCAGAATGACTCCGGGGTCGGTGACCAGATGATCATGAGTCGCCTGAACCAGAAGGTTGGCGACGTACTGGACCTTGAGACCCTGCAGGAGGACATCGCCAGAATTTATGGTCTTGAACTGTTCCAGTCAGTCAGCTTCAACCTGGTGGAGCAGGATGACAGGACAGGGCTGTTGATCGATGCGCGGGCCCGTAGCTGGGGCCCCAACTATCTTCAGTTTGGCGTTCAGCTGACCAATGACATGAGGGGTAACAGCAGCTATAACCTCGGGGCCTCTTATTTGCGCACCAGTATCAATCCCCTGGGAGGTGAAGTCCGCCTGGTGACACAGGTGGGCGATGCGCCAATTCTGGGTGTGGAGTGGCATCAGCCGCTCGACAGCCTGTCGCAGTATTTCGTCGCTGCCCGAACCAATTACAGCGCCAACAACGTCGCCTCCTTCGGTGACGGTGGAAAAATGCTGGCGGAATACCGCGTAAAGGACGCTCTCGCTGAACTGGCCCTGGGCCGGGAAT
>JBLRXF010000182.1:0-6533 GCA_047920875.1 Haliea sp.
ACCGGCAGTAGCGGAGGCAGCAATAGCGCCGGCGGCAGCGGAGAGCAGCTGGCAGCTGGCCCCGCAGGCGGCCCTGGAGCAGCTTTGGCAACTGCAGGCTGAAGGCCCGGCACCCTTGCTGGAGCAGCTTTGCGACGCTGTCATCCGCTTCCCCCTGAGCTGCATCCGCGGCCGCGCCGACACTTGGCAGGAATTGCTGGCATTGCAGCGCCCGCTGCTGCTGGATCTGGTGACGCCGGCGCGGTTTGCCGCCGCGGCGTTGTTTCTCGGTGAAGACGACGGCCGCGCCCTGCTGTGGTCCGGGACAGAACTGCAGCGCCGTCCCTTCACCGAGGTGGCGGCTCTGTGGCGCGGCGGCTACCGTCTCCTGTGGCGGCCGCCGGCCGGTTTCAGCGGCCCTGTCGGCCGCGCCGAGGTCAGCCCCGCAGTCGCCGATGTGGCGGCGCTGTTCGCGCGCCTGGACGGTCAGCCCCAGCCCCTCGCGGACAATCGCTATACCGAGGCCCTGGCCAACCGGGTGCGTCTGTTCCAGCGCGAACAGCAGCTGGTGGCCGATGGGGTGGTGGGCGAGCAGACCCTGTTGCGCCTGAATCTGCTGGCGGGCCGCGACCTCTCTGCTGCCGCAGCGTTGCAGTTGTTGACCGCCGCTTCAACCGTGAACGGAGAGTCCGCACCATGAGGTCGAGAGCAGGCCCGAAACAGCCGGGCAGCGGGGTGCGGGCATGTCGCTGATTCTGGAAGCCTTGAACCGGGCCCGGCGCGAGCAGCACAACGCGGCCCCGGTGCCGGGTGTGGACAGCGAGCACTTTTCTCCGGCTGCCGCGGAAAACCCCTGGCGGCAGCGCGCCTTGCTGGCGGCACTGGCGCTGGCCCTGCTGGTGATCGGGGTATTGCTGGGCCGGGAATTCAGCCGCGACCAGACAGCGCCAACCACAGCGGTGGCGGAGACTGCTGTTGTGGAGGCGGAGCATACGCTTGCTGTCGTCGAGGCTCCCGCTCCAGAGTCCCCGGTCGCTTCGAGCCCCGCGCCCGAGACCCGGGAGGCCCCGTCCGCCGTGGTCCCCGACGCTCCGGTTGCACTGCTCGCGAACAATGAGTCCCCGCAGTCTACGCCGGTCGATGCATCTCAGCCGGGGTCTGCTCCCGGCCCGGCTGATCGGACGCGCAGCGCGGAAGTGGCGGCGCTCTACGAGCAAGCCGCCAGACCGGAGCGGGCTGTAACGACGGTGCCGACCTCGGCGACGGCACCGACCCCCGCCAGCGAGGAGCCCGTGGACATCGCCGGTCTGGTGACCGCTGCGGAGCAGGCGCTGGAGGATGTGCGCCTGGCCGAACACCCGGCGCCCTTCCTGGGTGACCTGTCCCAGCAGCGCAAGGATGCGGTGCCGACCCTGATGTACCTGCAGCACGATTACCGCTCCACCGGAGGGTCGAGCGTGACTATCAACAGCCAGCAGGCGGGGGCTGGCCAGACCGTGGGTCGCGGGGTCAGGGTGGAGGAGATCCTGCCTGACTCGGTGGTGCTGAGCCATGACGGCCAGCAGTTCCGCCTGCGGGCCCTGAACAGCTGGGTGAACCTGTAATGATGGACTGGACCCACCACTACGCGACCATCAATGGCATCCGCATGCACTATGTGGAACAGGGCCAGGGCATGCCGGTGGTGCTGTGCCACGGCTTTCCCCATCTCTGGTTCAGCTGGCACCGGCAGATCAGCGCCCTGGCCGCCGCCGGTTACCGGGTGATTGCGCCGGATATGCGCGGCATGGGCCAGACCGAGGCCCCGGCTGCCGTGGCAGCCTACGATATCAACCACATCACTGCCGATCTGCTGGGTTTGCTGGACCATCTTGGTGAGCCGCGCGCAGTGTTTGCGGGGCTGGACTTTGGCGCCTTTGCCATCTACGACCTGGCCCTGCGCCATCCGCAGCGGGTGATCGCGGTCATTGGTCTGGAGAATCCCGCGGCCCCGCACAATCCCGACGAGCCGCCGCTCGCAGAATACCGGCGCATGGGCGAACAGCATTTCCTGCATATCGAGTACTTCCGCGAGCCCCCGCGCGCGGATAGGGAGCTGGCGGCCGCGCCCAGACGTTTCCTGCACAAGGTATTCCATACCCTGAGCGGCGCCTGCAATTATTTCGACATGTTCCGGCATCCGCCCGGCACCTCCTACATTGATGCCATGGAAGAGCCTCCGCCGCTGCCCTGGCCCTGGCTGTCAGAGCTGGAGCTGGAGTTTTTCGTCTCGGAGTACAGTCGCAGCGGCTTCACCGGCGGCCTCAACTGGTACCGTTCCTTCGATCTGAAGTGGGCCCAGCGCAGGCCCTTTGAGGGAGTGCAGAGCGCAGTGCCGGCCTACTTCCTTGGCAGCGAGCACGACGTGGATCTGGCGGGGTTTCACGGCGAGGATCCGATAGGGCAAATGCGGACCATCTTTCCGCAATTGCGCGAGGTGCGCATGATTCCCGGGGCGGGTCACATGGTACAGCTGGAAGCGTCGGCGGCAGTGAATGCCATTATGCTGGACTTCCTGGCAGATATCGGGGCGCGGGACTGTCCGCTGGGCTGAAACGCTCAGCAAATCTCCAGGGACAGCCCCTGCTTTGCCAGCACCGCCTGTTCCAGCTGCAGCTCCTGGGCGGTCAGGGGATGTTGCGCCAGCCAGTCCACTGGAAACTCCAGCCGCAGGCTATCGGTGTCCGGGTATACGGCGAACTCTGGCAGTGCCTCCAGCTGTTCCACGTACTTGAAAATCAGCGCGAGCCGAATCAGGGTCACCAGACGCAGCAGGCGGGGGCGCTCGCTGTCAGTGACGGCGAGCCACAGGGGATGGTCAAGTTTACCGCGCTGGGTCGCGGCCAGGAGCGCCATCTGCTCCTGCTCTTCCTGGGAAAACCCGGGCAGGTCGGCGTTGAGCAACAGATAGGCGCTGTGGCGCTGGTAGTGTTTGTGGGAAATCGCCATGCCGATTTCATGGGCCAGGGCGGTGCGCTCCAGCAGATCGCCGTCGGTGCCGCGCAAGTTCCAGTGGCCTCGGGTGGCCTCGTACAAGGTGCGAACGCGACGCGCCATCAGTTCGGCCATGGCGCTGTCGACCCCATGGCGCTGCATCAGGGCATTGACGGTGCGTTCGCGCACGTCCTCGTGGCTGAACCTGCCCATCAGGTCGTAAATGACACCTTCACGCAGGGCGCCCCGGGAGGTGCGCATCTGCTTGATGCCCAGTTCGTCAAACAGGGCGCTGGCGATCGCTACGCCGGCGGCGATGACATTGCGCCGCTGAGTGCTTAAGCCCTCAAGGGAAATACTGTCAAAGCGTTTGAACCGCAACAGGCGCTTCTCCAGTTTTTCGAGGCCCTTGCGGTTGATGCCGGCATCGCTCCAACCCTGACTGACCAGTATCGTCTCGATAGCCTGCAGGGTGCCGGAAGAGCCAACGCACTCTGCCCAGTGCCCGGCGTGGTAGTGGTAGCGGATGTGGGAAACCTCCAGCCGGGCTCGAATGTAGGCGTGGCGATAATTGTCCCTGCTGATTCTGCCCTCTGGAAAACAGGTGTCTGAGAAGGAGACGCAGCCCATCTGCAGGCTCTCGAGGCGCTGGGGTTCAAAGCGCTGGCCAATGATCAGTTCGGTGCTGCCGCCACCAATGTCGATGACCAGCCGCGACTGTGCGTCGTCCGCCAGTGTATGGGCTACGCCGAGGTACACCAGGCGCGCTTCCTCGCGGCCGTAGATCACGTCGACCGGCGCCCCCAGAATCTGTTGCGCTGGCCGGGTGAACTCGCGACGGTTGTCGGCCACCCTCAGGGCATTGGTGCCGACAACGCGGATACGTTCAGCCGAGACAGTGCCGAGCATCTGCGCAAAGCGCGCCAGACAGTCGAGGCCGCGCTCTATCGCATCCGGCGACAGCCGGTTATCCACCAGTCCGGCCCCCAGCTGCACCTTCTCCGCCAGCACTTCCACTGGGCGCATTTCGCCGTGCTCAACGCGCGCCACAATGAGGTGAAAGGAGTTGCTGCCGAGGTCAATGGCCGCCAGCAGGCTGCCGTCGGGGAGAGGTTTGTGTGCCTGGGGTTCCAAAATCAATGCAATCTCTCAGCTGGCGTCCACCCCTGATCATAAACGATACCCGGCCCGGAAGCACGGCAGCGGACGGCAGGAGCACCTGCTCAGGCCAGCATCCAGCCAGTGAGCAGTGCGGTGAGCACGCTGACTGCTGCGCTGAGCAGCAGCACTCGCGGGGTGATTTTGGACAGCTCGGTGAAAGGATCGCCACCGGCGTGCACTCGTGCCAGCACCGGCCACTCGATAGCGCCGGCGAAAGCGAGGCTGCCAACAGCTGCTGCCAGCAGTGCCACCGCGCCCGGTGTCGGAGCCGACAGGGTGACATAGAGCAGGGTGATGGCGACCATCGAGCCGAGGGTGCCCGCATAACTCATGACCAGGAATTGCACTCGGGTGTTGCGTTTGAAATCCCAGTCGAAGGCGAAAAGATTAATGCGCTGGACGCGGTGACAGTGACCGCGAACCGCGAGTGCGCCGGCATAGTGGAACCATTCGTGGACCAGGGTAGTGACGATTGCTCCAGCCAGGAGGCCGGTGACTACGCTCAGTCCTGCTGCCAGCGGCGAGGCTGACAGTGCATGCCAGCTGGCTGCCGCCAGAAATATGCCCAGCAGGGCGAGAACAATCGTGAGATGTGCGAGGGCAACAGGGCCAGTGCCTATTCCCCCCGGGCGGGCTGTGATGGGGGCGCTATCGTTGAGTGCGTTATCCATATACCTTGCCTCATGGCGAGACTGATAGAGGATTTACGCAGGCAAGGCGCCATCGGATGCGACTGCCGGGTGCTCTATTTGCGTGGTGCGCCTGATGGCCGCGCTGCGTACCCGCCCTGCTGGCCGCTGATACCGGACTTGATGTTCTGGATCTTGCCGCCTGATTGCAGGAAATCCCGGGTCTGCTCCTCAATTGAGGTGGAAGTTTCAACGGCTGCGGGCTGCTTCTTCTTGGCGGGGGCGCGTTGGGGCTTGGCGGCGGACATGCTCAGTGCTCTTGCGTCTGAAGGGCCGCATAGTGTACCGCAAAAGCACTGCCGCTGTCTGCCCCCGCAGTTCTGCCCGGTCGTCGGGCGGGTTTAATCGGCGACGATTACGCGCGGCGTACGCATGGGCATGCGAGTCAATAATTCATAACCTATGGTGCCGGCGTGGCGTGCAACTTCTCCAACCGGCAATCCTTCGCCCCACAAAGTCACCGGGTCGCCAACCGTCACCGGCGGCAGGTCGGTGACATCCACGGTGATCATGTCCATCGAGACCCTGCCCGCCAGTGCAGCGCGCCGGCCATTGACCAGCACCGGGGTGCCGTTGGAGGCCGTGCGCGGATAGCCGTCGCCATAGCCTATGGTCACCGTGGCTACCCGTGAGGGGCGCTGCGCCTGCCAGCTGCCTCCGTAGCCGACACATTCGCCGGCGGCAATGTCCCGCACCGAAATGACCGCAGAGGCCAGGGTCATGACCGGCCGCAAACGCTCTGCCTCAAGCTGGGGCTCGGCGAAGGGGGAGTTGCCCCAGAGCATGAACCCCGGCCGTATCCAGTCATAATGGGCGCGGGGCCAGGCCAGGGTGGCGGGAGAGTTGGCGGCGCTGCGGAGTCCTTCCAGGCCAGCGGTGGCCGCCTCAAAGAGTTCCATTTGCTGCCAGGTCTGGGGATTGTGCAGCTCGTCAGCGGAGGCGAAATGGGTGGACAGGACTGGCAGACCCTCCACCTTGCCACTGGCCAGCAGACGCTGATAAAAGCTGGCGGCCTGTGCCGGCAGCGCCCCCAGGCGATGCATGCCGGTGTCGATCTTGAGCCAGCAACCCAGGGGCTGCGGCAGTGCGGTCTCCTCCAGCCACCTCAGCTGGAGATCGTTATCGATCGTGATCCAGAGCCCGTGCCTGGCCGCCAGCGGCAGCTCCCTCGCCTCGAATACGCCCTGTAGCAGCAGAATCGGACAGCGGATACCGGCTTCGCGCAATTCCAGCGCTTCCTCGCTGCAGGCCACCGCCAGGGCATCGACCCTGGGCTCAAGCTCTCGCGCCATGGCTACTGCGCCGTGGCCGTAGGCATTGGCCTTGACCACCGCCATGAGCCGCGCCCGCGGTGCCAGCTCGCGCGCCAGAGCGACGTTGTGGTGCAGGGCGCTAAGGTCCAGGCGGGCCTGGGCGGGACGGCTCATCAGTAGTCGTAGCGATGCTGTGCAAACAGGGTTTCGGCGGCTAGCCAGACATCGCCGATGCCGCCGTTGCCCACCGGCTGGCCATCAATCTCGATGACCGGTGCCACCTCCTTGCTGGAACTGGTCAGCCAGACTTCGTCGGCGGCGTGGACCTCGGCCATGGTCACCACTCGCTCCTGCACCGGAAGGTCACTGTAGTGGCGCAGTATATCCAGCAGCATAAAGCGAGTGATCCCCGGCAGTTTCTGGTGGTCGAGTTCCGGTGTGGCAATGACCCCGTCCTTGACGATAAAGACGTTGCAGG
>JBLRXF010000183.1:0-6510 GCA_047920875.1 Haliea sp.
ATGGCTGTGCATTCAGGCCAGCTTGAGCTGCAGTCTCTCGGCGAAGGGGATATCAGCGCATTCTACGAGGCTGCCATTCAGGCGGTAGACGAGGCTATTGTGAATACGCTGTTTGCGAATTCTGCCATGACCGGGCGCGACGGTCGGACGGTGCCCGCCCTGCCAGTTGCGCAAGTGCAGAAAGTATTGCGCGAACACAAGGTTCTACGTGAGGTGTTGCCATGAGGTTGAGGTTCCGCTATGAGGAATACCCCTATGCCGAGGTGTTCCGTATCTCCCGCAGCGCCAGTGTAAACACCGGTGTGTTCGTCGCGGAGGTCAGTGACGGGGTATACACGGGTCGCGGTGAATGCAGCACCCTGGAGCAATATGGACAGACCAGGGAGGATGTGTTGACGGCCTTCGAGGCTGCCGTCGCTTTGCTGGCTGCCGGTATGGGTCGCGCCGACCTGCCTGCAATGGTATCCAACAGTTCTGTGCGCAATGCCATTGATTGTGCCCTGTGGGATCTGGAATGCAAAAGTCAGCAGCGATCCATATGGGAATTGACCGGGATCCAGCGGGCCGACTCGCTACCCGTTGACATCACGCTTGGCATTAATTCAGTTGACAAAATGCAGTCGGACGCCGAGGCGGCGTATGCCGCGGGTTATCGCTTACTGAAAATCAAGGCAGACGCCGATCAGGTGCTGCCTCGAGTTGCCGCCATCGCTGCCGTTGCACCCGGTGTTCCGCTGATTGTTGATGCAAACGAAGCCTGGAGCATAGCGCAGCTTGCTGCGCTTGCTCCGGAGCTCAGCGAGCTGGGCGTTGTGCTCATTGAGCAACCTCTGTCTCATCTTGCGGATGAGGCCTTGGCCGATTACCGAGGCCCGATTCCGCTCTGTGCTGATGAAAGTTGTCAGTCTGCTGCGCAGCTTGATGTTCTGCAGCAACGCTATCAGTCGATCAATATCAAACTGGACAAGGTGGGGGGCTTGACGCCTGCACTGGCATTGGCGCGCGCCGCCAAGCAGCGTGGACTGGGGCTGATGATGGGCTGTGGCGGCCCGACTTCGCTGGGTATTGCTCCCGCCTACGTCGTCGGTACGCTAGCCGACTACTGCGATCTTGATGGGCCCGCCTTGCTGCGTGAAGACCGCGCCGATGCAGTGGAATATCGCAATGGCAGGCTGCTGTGTTTTACGGCCGCCTTGTGGGGGTGAGACGCGCCTCGCGGGGCTGCCGGCGCAAGCAACTAACCCGAAAGGGGCGACAGCGTCAAAGCAGGTAGTAGGCGAAGACGTACACCATCAACAACAGCACGATCCACAGCGCCGTCGTGCCTATTTCCCAAGAGCGGCCCAGGGGACCAGAGTGGCCCATGGTGTTTCTGGCGCTGGCAGTAGAGGCGTCGATGATGGCCACAATCCTGTCCGCCGCTCTGCCCATACGGCTGCCTATGACTTGCGAGATCAGGTTTGCCAGGCAGGGCAGGCCCCGCCGCCAGAGCCAGTCGACATCCAGAATAATGCCCTTGCGCGGCTGCAGCCAGGGCAGCAAGAGGAAGAACCCGAGTCCGGAGAACAACATCAGCTGCAGGTGGAACAGGACGTTGTTGGCTCGATAGGGCTGTTGTTCAACTGCATAGGGAAGCAAGGGATACAGCAACTGGGGGGCCGCTCCGAGAACCAAGCACACAGCGGCCAGCGCGACCATGGCTGTTTTCATCGGGCCCGGTGCATCCTTGCCCTGTAGCCCTGAATCGCGGTTGAAGAACACCAGCCAGGGCAGGCGTATTCCGACCTGCAGAAAGACACCGGAAGCCGCGATTGCGAGCAGGGTATATACCAGGGCGAGGTTTTCGACGCCGGCTGTGGCATCGGCGATAAGCGAGCGGCTCACGAAGCCACCGGTCAAGGGCACGCTCGAGATGGCCAGAGCGCCGATCACGGTGCACCAGAATGCGACGGGCATGCTGCGGTACAGGCCGCCGAGTTCAGTGCAGTGCTCTTTGCCAGTCCGCAGAATGACAGCGCCCATGGCCATGAACAGCAAGGCAATGGCAGGTATGAAGGTCACCGCATGTGCCGCAGCCGCATTCAGCGCTGCCTCGGTGCCGATACCGACGACACACACCATGAAACCGACCTGGGTGACCAGAGCATAGGCAAGAATACGTCGCAGATTGTCTTCCCGCAGTGCATAGAGAATACCGTAGAAGGCCATGTAAAGCCCAAGTGCAATCAGCAAACTCTCTCCCGGGAACAGCAGAATCAAAGCCAGAACCGCGGTTTTGGTGGTAAACACGGACAGAAACACGGAGCCGCTGGGCGTCGCTCGCGGATAGGCATCGGGCAGCCACGCTGACAAAGGCGGCGCGGCAGCGTTTATCAGAATACCTGCCAGGAGCAGTCCGGTGGCGAGATCGTCCAGCGCGAACGGGCGAAGATCCAGCGAACCGGTACTGTGTTTGATGCCCTCGATGCCCATCTTGAGAATCAGGGCGCCTATCAGGTGAATGACGGCATAGCGAATGCCGGCGGCGCGGGCGCCTTCGGTGGTCCCACACCAGACCAGTACAACGGAGGCCAGGGCCATCATCTCCCAGAACAGGAACAGGGTGATCAGGTCGCCGGCGAAGGCTACCCCGATGGCGCCAGCCGCGTACACCTGTGCCGCGACCAGTTCAGCGCGGCTGGCGGCCTGCAGGGCGTAGATCACTCCGGCGAGCAGGGCGAGAGCGAAGAAAGACGCAAACAGCCTGCCGGGTGCTGTGCCCTCGACAAGTTCCAGGGGGTAGCCCAGGAAGCTGCCGACCACCACAACACCGTCAGCGACCTGCCAGGTGAGAGCAAGCGCACACAGCGCCCCGATGATGGCAACGCCGCCACGAACCGCTGCGCCACTACAGCATGCGCTGACAAACGCTGCCAGCAAGACCGCGAGGGCAGGAGGGAAGAATTCAATCATCGTAGTAGTCTTCCGTCCGACCCAGAATGACGGACAGCAACCAGCCACCCGCGATCCAGGCGGCGCAGCTGCCCAGCCCCATGAGAGCTCCCACGGGTATCCAGCCATCGATACCGAAATAATCATCTACCGGGATGGCCAACTGCAGAATGACCGTCAGCAGAAGAATGGCCGAGACCACAATCCACAGGTTGCGCTTTGCTGTCGGTGATGTGAGTTGCCGTTCGGATATCTTCATCGCAGGTTCTCCACCAGCAGCTGATCCAGCGCCAGCACCGGCTGGTTGAAAAAGAAGAACAGGACGGTGAGCGCCATGGTCAGGCTGATGGCAACCAGAATGGCGACCGGAGCCTCGCCGTGGTCCATGTCCAGACCTGCTGGCGCCGGTGCCAACCAGGCGAGATACAGCACTGGCAGAAAATACATGGCGTTGAGCGCCGTGCTGGTGACAATCGTTGCGACCGCCAGGTAGTTGCCGCTGTCAAAGGCGCCACCAAACATGAACCATTTGGATATGAAACCCGCCGTGGGTGGCACTCCAATCATGCTCAGGGCGCCGATGGTGAAAGCCGCCATGGTGAGGGGCATGCGCCGGCCAATACCCGCCAGCTGCCACAGCTCAGTCTTGTGCGATGCGGTGTAGATGGCGCCCGCGGCAAAAAACAGGGTGATCTTGCCGAAGGCGTGGGCGGCGATGTGCAGGGAGGCACCCTTGGTGGCCATTGGCGTCAACACCACAACGGCGAGAATGACATAGGACAGCTGCGCTATCGTGGAGTAAGCCAGCATGCGCTTGAGATTGGTCTGGTAGAGGGCAACCACGCTGGCGGCGACAATGGTGAAACAGGCGGCGTACAGCAGCCACTGGGCGCTGGGCTGCGAGAACAGGAAGTCGGCGCCAAAGATGTAAATGATGATCTTGGTGACGCTGAAAACCCCGGCCTTGACCACGGCCACCGCGTGCAGCAGGGCACTCACCGGCGTAGGCGCCACCATGGCCGCCGGCAGCCAGCGGTGCACCGGCATGACCGCCGCCTTGCCGATGCCGAAGATAAACAGCCCCAGCAGAAAGCCGACCGCAGCGCCGCCAACCTTGCCTTCCAGAATGCCGCCCGGTGTGAACTGCGTGGTTCCCGCTGCCAGCCAGGTCCAGATAATCGCGGGCAGCAGCAGGCCAATGGAGGTGGCCAGCAGTATGCCGAGATACACCCGGGCCGAGGCGATGGTCGCCGCATTGCCCTTGTGTGCCACCAGGGGATAGGTGGACAGGGTGAGCATTTCGTAGAACAGGAACAGGGTGAACAGGTTGTCCGCCAGGGCAATGCCCATCGTGGCGGCGATGGCCAGGGCAAAGCAGATGTAGAACCGGGTTTGGTGCTTCTCGTCGTTGCCGCGCATGTAGCCAATGGAGTAGATCGTATTGATGATCCACAGGAACGAGGCAATACAGGCGAACAGCATGCCCAGTGGCTCCAGCGACAGCGCAATGGCAATGCCGGGGAGGGGTTCTGTCAGGATGATGCGCGGCAGTTCGCCGGCCATGATGGCGGGCACCCAGGAGAAGACCAGCGCTGCCAGCGTCACCGCGGTGAGGAGGCTGATGCCTTCGCGCAGATTGGGCCAGCGGCCCGCGCAGGCAATGCAGATTGCCCCCAGCAACGGGACCAGCAATAGCGCCGGCAACATGCCTGCAGACATCAGTACAGCCCCCCAAGCAGTCTGGCGGTGCCGGCGCTGGCCAGAGCCAGAGGCAGCTGCGGAAACAGGCCAAAGACAATGTTGAGCAGGGCAGTGGCCCAGATCAGGCAGCGCAGGGCAACGCTGACCTCCAGGCGGGCAACGTTGCCGCCTGGCGGCTCGCCATAGTAGGCGAGTTCAATAAACCGGCCCAGGTAAATCACGGCCATCAGCGAACTGATCACAATTGCGCCAACCAGAGCCGGCCCCCAGGTATTCCACTGCATCACCGCTACAATCAGGTACCACTTGCTGATAAAACCAGCGGTGCCGGGAACGCCAATGAGGCTCATGGCGGCGACCACAAAAGCGGCCATGGTCCAGGGCATGCGGCGGCCGATACCCCCCAGGTTCGACAGGGCGCTGCTGCCCGCGGTGAAGACGAAAGCCATGGCGCACAGGAACAGGCTACACTTGGCCAGCGCGTGATTGAACATGTGCAGCAGCGCAGCCATCAGGCCAGGCTCAGAGGTCAGGCCCGCCGCCAGCGTGATGTAGCCAATCTGGGCAATCGACGAGAACGCCAGCATTTTTTTCAGATTACCCTGGAATATGGCGATTGCCGAAGCGACCAGAATACCGGTCAGGGCCAGCGGAATGACGAAGGCGGTAAACAGTTCCGAGTGCCCTAGCAGGTTGCCGTGAAAGACTTCGTAGTTGAAGCGCATCAGGACATACAGGGCGACTTTGGTTGAACAGGCGGCCATGAACACGGTTACCGCGTCGGGCGCGTAGGTATACGCCCTGGGCAGCCAGATGTGCAGAGGGAAGATGGCCGCTTTCAAGGCCAGACCTATGGTGATGAAGCCGGCGGCAATAACGATTGGCCTCGTGTCCATATCGTCTTCAAGGCGTACGGCCATGTCGGCAAAATTCAGGGTGCCGGTCATCATGTAGATAAAGCCGACACCGATCAGATAGAACGTGGCACCAATGGTGCCGATCATGATGTACTTGAAGACCGCGGAAAGGGCTCTGCGATCGCGTCCCGCGGCGATCAGGATATAGGTTGCCAGCGATGATATTTCCATGAACACGAAGACGTTGAACGCATCACCCGCAACTGCTATGCCGCAGAGGCCGGCCACCGCAATCAGCCAGGCGCCATAGAACATGGGTGCGCGCCGGTTGTCGATGTCGCGCCTCAGCGACAGGCGGCCACCGGCGAGGGCCAGGCTGGAGGCGCCGGTAATCAGCAGCAGCACCAGGGCGCTGAAACCGTCGACCACCAAAGAGATGCCGTAAGGTGGCTGCCAGCCACCGACCCAATATTCCTGGGTGCCCCCCTGCAGCACTGCCATGGTCAGCTGTACCGACAGCGCGAAGCTGAACAGGCTGGCCAGCAGTGCGGAGAGCCAGGCCAGGAAGCCCGCCCGCAGCAGAATTACCAGCGGCGCAGTCAGCAGGGGCAGCGCTACCTGTAGCGCAGGAAGATGGTCAGCAAGATTCACGCTTCGCGGTCCTTGGCCAGGATCTCGTCATCTTCAATGGTGCCGTACTCCTCGTTGATGCGCACCACGACCGCCAGTGCCAGCGCGGTAACAGAGATCCCTACCACGATAGCCGTCAGGATGAGGACCTGGGGGAGCGGGTTGGAGAAAATCGTCCAGTCCTTGCCAGCCTGCAGTATTGGGGCGGTGCCGCCTTCCAGCTTGCTGGTGGTAATGAAGAACAGGAAGACCGCAGACTGGAAAATGGTCAGCCCCATGATCTTCTTCACCAGGTTCTGCTTGCTGATCAGTGCGTACAACCCGACCATGAGCAGCACTGCAAACGCCCAGTAATTGAACAGGCCCAAGATTTCCATAGCTGGCTAGTCCC
>JBLRXF010000184.1:0-6505 GCA_047920875.1 Haliea sp.
CTTCCAGAGCCACGGCCGCTGCCTTCAGCTGGCCTTGCAGAGCCTGCAAGGCCGCCAGATGCGCCTGCAGGTCGGGCTCCTGCGTCAGCCGTGATTCCAGAATTACAGCACTGGCGGGCTCAAGCTCGCCATCAATGTAAGCGGATAAAAGCTCGAAATCACGGTCGTTCATAGTGTTATCCAAGGTTAATTTCACTCCGGGTGTTCCCGGTACTTCACCAGCTGCGCCCTGGCGCGTGCAATCCTGCTCATGATCGTCCCAACCGGGATCTCCAGGATTTCAGCGGCTTCGGCGTAACTCTTCCCTTCAACGGCGACCAGGGTCAGGGCCAGGCGCTGTTCCTGCGGCAGCTTCTCCAGCGCCGACGTCAGCGCCTCCAGGGCGCGTTCATGGCCTGCACTCTCCTCGGCTGAAGGCGCCTCCTCGCTTTCCCCGGCCATCAGCTGGGGGTAGCGCTGCCGGACATCGCGCGACCGAAGTTCATCAATCCAGGCATTCTTGCATACTCTGTAGGCCCACTTGACAGGGTCTGCATCGGCAGGCATACCCTTCTCCAGAATGCGTTCCACTGTCATCTGCAGCAGGTCATCAGCATCGGCTGTCGACCCGCTCAGCGACCGGCAGAAACGGTGTAAGCTGCCGAGTTCTGCCAGGATAATTTCTCGCTGTGAGCTGCTCAGCGATGGCATAATGGTCCTGTTATTGGAGATGACGGTTGACTGCGGGATTCTATTCCATTTACTGGAATTATTCGCGCTGTGATTCGTCCTATCTGGAGAAGCGTTTTTGACGCGAGGGGTGAAGACCGTGCCACAGTGTACCGTATACGCAATGCATGCTGCCGCAGGGCGAGCGCCAGCACAGTCGCGGTTGATCTTGTCGGGGCTGCTTGCCCTCGCCTTGCTGTGGGGCGCGCCCCTGTTCATGCAGACCGCCAGCGCCCAGGTGCCCTGCTGTATGGACGAATCCGAGTTGGAGGAGCGTATAGAGGATGACCTCGAAGAGGACCTCGCGGACGATCTCGAGGATGCGATTGAGGATCAGGTCGCAAGCCGCGTAGACCAGGTTGTTGGTGAAACCATCGAAGAGTCCATCGAAGAATCCATTCAGGACGCCATCGAAGAGTCGGTGGAATCGACAGTAGAGGAGACGGTTGCTGCGGTGGTGGAAAAATCCGTCGAGGAATCGGTTGCGGTTGCTGTTGAGAAAAATATTGAGGAGAGCGTGGCGGCCTCGGTGGAAGGCTCTTTGGAGCAAACCGTCGCCGCAGCACTGGAGGACACGATTGAGTTCGCCGTTGCCGATGCCGTTGAGGAGCGGCTTGATACCGAGATCGACAGCGTGGTCGATCAGCTTGAGAGCCGACTGGAAATCGACGAGGCGCGAATCAATACCGAGCAGTGGCTGGTCATGGCAGAGCCTGAGGTTTTCGACGAACTGGCCGTTATGGGCTACCTGTTCGATCGCGTGACGGACCTGCCGGGTATGGGGCTGCTGCTGGCAGAGGTGGAGGCTCCGTCCAGTTTCGAGATATACGATGTTCGCGAAGGCGTCATCGACGTTGTCGGTCGGGGCCGTGCGGAAGTTGATCTCAACCATGTTTACACTGCCGGCGCTCCAGTACAGCATTCCGTCGAGGGTAGCAGCCCGCGCTCCGTTCTGCGCTTTCCTGCTGATACAGACAACATGCCTCTGCGCCTGGGCATGATCGACAGTCTCGTCGACATTGACCATCCCGCACTGAGCAGCGCCAACATTCACAGTGAGGCGTTCACCAGCGAGGGTGCGAAAATGCCGTCCTCCCACGGCACCGCCATTGCTTCGATATTTATTGGCCGCGACAAGAGTTATGTCGGCCTGGCTCCCCAGGCCGAGCTTTACGCTGCCGCCGTCTTTGAGCAGGACGCCAGCCGGGGAGAAATTGCCAGCACCGTCAGCCTGGTGCGCGCGCTTGACTGGCTCATGTCGTCCGGTGTTGATGTCGTCAATATTTCTCTGGCTGGGCCGCCCAATCGTTTGCTGGAGAAGGCCCTGGAGCGCGCGGCGCTGCGCGGGGTGGTCATTCTCGCGGCCGCGGGCAATGGCGGTCCGATGGCAAAGCCCATGTACCCGGCGGCTTATACCTCGGTGATAGCGGTGACCGCGGTGGATGCCAGTGGTCGCATATTCCGTCTTGCCAATCGTGGTGAATATGTCGATCTGGCGGCGCCCGGTGTCGGCCTGCTGCATGCGCGCTCAGGCGGCGGTTATGCCACTTCGTCGGGAACATCCTTTGCGGTGCCTTTTGTTGCGACTGCAGCCGCACGTCTGCGGCTGTTGACGCCGCTGGAAGATATTCGCGCTGCGCTGATTCGCAGTGTGCAGGATGAGGGGTCGCCCGGCCGGGATGATACCTATGGCTACGGTGTATTGCGGTTCGCCGGCTGATTACCAGCGGTAGACAAAGCGAGTCCCGATCACGCCCTGCTCATAGTCGCTGACCTGCAGGTTGGATCTGTAGTCGCTGTAGCTGGCGTATAGCTGCAGCGCAGCTTTCCCTGTCAGCGGGTATTCCAGATCGGCACGCCAGCGGTGTCGCTGATCTCGACGCTCACTCCCCTCCTCGCTGCCGATGCCCGGCGTCAGCCCGCTGTAGTCCCGGTCTTCGTAGCGATAGGCCAGTTCCAGTTTCAGCACTTTGCTGCCCAGATCGATACGGCGTATGTAGCGCAACTTGGCGGCATGGGCTGTGTAGTCCAGGCGCTCCAGGTTCGCGTCCTCGGTTTTGAACCGGTAACCGACATTGAAATAGCTGCGTAGTCCCCGGGCGAAGTAGTAAATGTCCAGCTCGCCGCTGTGTGTCTGGGCGTCTCGCTCGGATCGCTCCTCAATGCGCTTGTCGGCAAAAACGTACGCGGCCCGGCTGAACAGTTTGCGGCTGATAAAGCCGGATAGCGAAGGCGAAACCCGGTAGAGTTCCAGAAACCCCTCTCCGTCCAGCAGGGAATTGACATAGAACAGTGACAGACCTGTATCTACCGGCTGCATCTTGACGCCCAGGTTGGCTCCCAGGATATGAGATTGTCGGTTGAGACGCGAAAATTCCTGAAACATGGTCTGGCTGACATCGTAGCCGAGTCGCAGGTCCGTATCTCTGGTGAAGTACTTGCGCATGGACAGCTTTCCATCCAGGTTCAGTGCGTAGTCGCCCTGGCGAATGCTGGTGTCAAGCTCATCAATGGTGACATTGGTGTCGTATTCCCCGCCGAGGCCCACTTCCGCAGAGTAGGTAGTCGCCGGCGGTGGGGCATCTGTATCATCCGCCAGACCAAAAGCCGGCGTCATGGCAAGCAGCGCGGCAGCAAGCCTTGAGAGAATGGAGCTGGGCCGTTGCATGCCAGGCTTCCTGAGGGCAGTAGATTGGGAAACAGGAGACTAACCAATGGCGCTGGGTGCCACAAGGGCTTGTGCGGGTTTAGGCCGGTTTCTCGTAGGCTGGCAGAGGCCCGGTTCGCTGCCTGGTTTGCCCGCGAGAGCGAATCGGCGCAAAATATGCCCTCGAATCGACTAGCGAGATCTCGTGCCCGACCTGCAATCCCCGCTGCGTTACCTGCCCCACATGCAGTCTCCGGAGCTGTTGCAGATGGGGCTTTCTCCGATGCCCACCAGCGCCTGGACAGAACCCGATGCCGATGCTCTGCTGTTCTACAGGCACAAGCTGCAGCAGCGGCAGGTGCTGGGCGGTAGGGTGTGGCAGGCACTGCCTGAATCCGTGCCCGCTCAGGTTGAAACCGCCCGCATGTTGGCTGCCCACTTACAGCAAGACTACCCCAATCTGTATTTCCGGCAGGACGCGTTGTTGAGCTGCGCCGGTGGCGAGTTCGCTGTGCCTTTGCTGGAGGACAGCGAACCGCTCTGGAACAGCTCTCTGTGGATAGCCGATGACCTGGTGCTTATGGAGCAGCGGGGTACGGAGTACATCCTCACTGCGGCCAGTCTCTGCAGTCCCAGTCACTGGCGCCTGGAAGAGAAGTTCGATCGCAGCATGAGCTCCATTCATGAGGTCATTCCAGGCTTTGACGCGGCCCTGGGGCCAAAAATCGAGCGGTTCTTCGCGCATCTTCGGGTGGAGCACCCGGTCGTGCGCCACAATTGGAGCGTGCAGACTGGCAGTGCGCTGTGTGCGCGTCCCGGCGGGGATGCCGGTGGCTCAGCGGCGGGCTTGCACTATCGCAGTGAACGGCAGTCCCTGCGCCGTCTGCCCAGAACGGGGGCCATTGTTTTCACCATCCGGGTCTATCTGCATCCGCTGCGTGCACTGGCGGCCGTGCCCGGCGCCATGCCCCAGTTGCTGGCAGCGATTGATGCCTGCCCACCGGCGCTGTATGCCTACAAGGGATTTGCGGCTCTCGAGGATGCCTTGGCGGTCTGGCGCGAAGGCGGCGCCGGCTGATGGCGGACCTGGCGCTGTGGCAGTATCTGCTTATCGCCCTCCTGTTTGTCTGGGGTGGCTTTGTGCGCTCGGGGCTGGGTTTCGGGGGCGCTGTGTTGACGCTGCCTTTCCTGCTGATGGTGCACAATGTGCCCCTGGTATACCTGCCGATTATTTCGGTGCACTTACTGTTGTTTTCTTTCCTGACCATCGCTCAGGCACATCTGCGGGTCCGGCGCGTGGGCGGCGAGGGCGCGGCTCTGGTACAGACCACCGTAAACTGGACTTTTTTGCGCTATGCGTTTGCGCTGATGCTGATACCCAAGCTGGTGGGGGTTGCGGGTGTGATCACACTGCCCGCAACCCTGGTCAGCAGTTTCATTTTTGTCGTGGTGGCAGTCTATGCGGTCAGCTATATCCTGCAGCGCCCCTTCAAAAGCAACAGTCGCAGGCTGGACGCGTTTTTCATGATTCTCGGCGGCTACGTCAGCGGGACCTCACTGATTGCCGCGCCCCTGGTGGTGCCGGTAGCAGCCAGCCGCGTCGCCCGACACGAATTGCGCGACACGCTGTTCGTGCTGTGGTTTGTGCTGGTCGCGATCAAGCTGGTCGCATTTGCCTGGACTGGAATTGACCTGCAATGGCAGCACCATCTGTGGCTTTTGCCCTGCGCAGGGGTGGGGCACGTGCTTGGACTGCGCTTCCACGACTACACTCTGCGTGCAGACACCGCCGTGTTTTTCCGGGTGCTGGGCGTGGGCCTGCTGGCGGTGAGTATTGCGGGTCTGGCGCGCATGTTGGCGCAGACCCTGTCCTGAGACGGCGCTGTGTGGTTGGTTGCAGGCCTAGGTTTTGGGCTTGAACCGGGGCTTGGGCTTGCCGGGTTTCTTTGGTCCTGAGGGCTTCTCCTTGCTGGCCTTGCGCAGGCCCGCCATGCCGGTCTCGCCAGTACCGGTGCCGCTGCTGCTGCCATCCTCGCGGGCGATGTTCAGCCGCTGGCCGCTCACCCAGACCCCGCGCAGGTGGTCAAAGATTTCTGGCGGCATGCCTTCTGGCAGATCCACGGTGCTGTAGTCGTCGTGAATGACGATGCGGCCAATGTGCTCGCTGTCGATATCCGCCTCATTGGCGATGGCGCCGACGATATTGCCCGGTTTGACCCCATGGCTGTGTCCCACCTCGATCCGGAAGCGCTCCATGCCCTTGCCTGCCACGGTATCTCTCTGCTGTGTCGGTGCCCGAGCTGGCCGCTCGTCGCGCTCTCGCTCGCGACGTGGCCGTTCTTCGCGCGCCGGGGTGGCCTCCCTGGGGCTGGAATCCCTGGCAGTTGCGGCAGCCACGTTTGCCGGCGCCTTGGCTTCTCCCTGTGCCAGCATTGCCAGTGCCGCAGCGACGTCCACCATTGGGACGCCAAACTCGTGTTGATAATCGTTGACCAGCTGTCGCGCAGCGTCCAGATCCCGAGTGTCGAGAGTGGCGGTGATTTGCTGTTTGAAGCGGTCGCTGCGACGGTTGTTCACATCCTGCGCGCTGGGCAGCTGCATCGGCACAATGGTGTTGCCGGTCGCACGCTCAATGGCTTTCAGCAGACGCCGTTCACGGTTCGCGGCAAACAGGATCGCCTGGCCTGTGCGGCCGGCACGGCCGGTGCGACCGATGCGGTGCACGTAGGCCTCGACATCGGTGGGGATGTCGTAGTTGATGACATGGCTGATGCGCTCGACGTCCAGCCCTCGGGCGGCGACGTCAGTCGCAACCAGGATATCCAGCTTGCCGTTTATCAGGCGCTCGACGGTTTTTTCCCGCGGCGGGCCGTAGACGCGCGCGCTGATGTCGGTGACCCCCACCGGCATGTTCAGGCCATAGTTGTTGGCCAGCGCGGAACCGGAGAGCATCAGAAAAAGCGCCCCCGTGGCAGCGCTCCAAAGCCCTCTCATCTTTCCGAATGTCATAGCTCCCCCTCCAGAACAGTCCTTAGGTTTCTAATGGATGATTGCGGATCTACATGTTGATCAGTTGCTGATTCAGGGCGCGGCCCTCTCGTCGGCCGTGGCCGGGCCGGGCGACGCATGAACGGCCGCACTCAGTGCGGC
>JBLRXF010000185.1:0-6492 GCA_047920875.1 Haliea sp.
CAGAGCGCGTAGAGGCGCCCCAGGGCGCGCCGGTCCAGCTTCCAGGCGGATTTGATGCGCGGGGCAAAATTGGGGGTTTCCGCGCGAAAGGCCTGCAGGGTATCGGCACCGTCGCCCAGCACCCAGTCCAGCTTGTTCTGCGCCAGACAGAGGCCCTGCAGCTTGCGCCACACCGGCAGCAGGTGAGCCACGTCCTGGGCGGCGTATTCGCACTGGGAGGCGGTCAGGGGCCGCTGCAGCCAGTCCGAGCGGGTCTCGCCCTTGGGCAGGTCCACGCCCTCGAAATCCAGCACCAGAGCGCGGTAGCCCATGCCGAAACCGTGGTTGACCAGGGCCGCGGCGCGCTGGGTGTCGAACAGAGGCTCCGGCAGCACGCCCAGCCAGCGCTCAAAGACCTCGAGGTCCTCGCTGGCGGAATGCAGCACCTTCACCGTGCGCGGGTCCCGCAGCAGGGCCCGCAGGGGTTCCAGGTCGGTCAGCGGCAGCGGGTCCACCAGCCAGGCCTTGGCGCCAAAACACAGCTGCACCAGCGCCACCTCGGGGTAGAAGGTATTGGTGCGCATGAATTCCGTATCCACCGCAACCGCTTCGGCGCCCGCATGGGCCGCCAGCAGGTCGCGCAGGGCGGCGTCGCTCTCGATCAGTTCCCATTCCACGCTCAGGACTCCTGTGCCAGTTGCCGGCGACCGCTCAGGGCGTGGGCCAGGGTGTTGCCGTCGACGTATTCCAGCTCCCCGCCCAGGGGCACTCCGTGGGCGATGCGCGAGACGCGAATGCCCCGCGGCAGCAGCATGTCGGACAGGTAATAGGCGGTGGCTTCACCCTCCACCGTGGGGTTGGTGGCGAGGATCACCTCGGTGACGCCCTCCTCCACCACCCGGGCCTGGAAGCGGTCGAGGCCGATTTCCTTCGGGCCGATGCCGTCGATCGGCGACAGATGGCCCATAAGCACGAAATACAGGCCGCGGTAGCTGCCGCTCTGCTCCACTGCCAGCACGTCGCCGGGGGTTTCGACCACGCAGACGGTGTGGTGGTCCCGGCGCGGATCGCTGCAGATTTCGCACACCTCCAGTTCGGTGAAATTGCGGCAGCGGCTGCAGTGGTCAACCCGGTCCACCGCGGTTTGCAGCGCATCCGCCAGGGCCAGGGCGCCATCGCGGTTGCGCTCCAGCAGATGCAGGGTCATGCGCTGGGCGGACTTGGGGCCGACGCCGGGGAGGCAGCGCAGGGCGTCCATCAGATTGCTGAGGGCGGGGCTGAATTTCATTCGCGTCTCGATGACAAGGTCAGAAGGGCATCTTGAAGCCGGGGGGCAGGTTGATCCCCGACGCAAGGCCGGCCATGGCCTCCTTGTTGCGGGCCTCGACCTTGCGCACCGCATCGTTCACCGCGGCGGCGAGAAGGTCCTCCAGCACCTCTTTCGGCTCGCTGAGCACGCTGTCATCAATGCGCACGCGCTTGATGTCGTGGCGCCCGGTCATGGTCACGCTGACCAGGCCCGCTGCGGCTTCGCCGGTGACCTCGGCCTTCGCCAGCTCCTCTTGCGCCTTCTGCATGTCGGCCTGCATTTTCTGGGCCTGCTGCATCAGGTCGTTGATGCCTATCATGTGCTCTCCTCAGGAATCCAGGGGGGTAATCGAGGCGCGATCCAGCTCGCCGTCAAAGCGCTGGATCAGCTGCTGCAACAGCGGGTCATGCTCGATTGCCTGCTCCGCCTCCTGCTGCCGCTCGGCGGTCCGGCGCGCGCTGCGCTGGGCGGGGGTCTCGCCTTGGGGTTGTCCGGGTTCTATGGACACGGACACCGGGGTGTCGAAGTAGTTCTGCAGCGCCAGGCGGATGCGGTCGGCGTGGCCGGGGTTGAACAGGGCCAAGTTGGACTCGTCCAGAATGAAGTGAAAATCCGCGCCCCGCTGGCTGTGCAGCACGCAGTGGGAGGCGATGTTCTGCACAATGCCGGCAAGTCCCAGCTTGGCCAGCAGCTCCGGCCAGTCCGCCGGCGCCACCATCTGCGGCCCCGTGGCGCGGTCGATGCGCTGCTGCGGCTGGGCTTGCGGTGCTGGCGGCGTCGGCTGAGCCTGCGCGGGGGTCTGGTCCGCTTGCGCCCCGCCGTCGCCCAAGGCCTCGCGCCCGGCGCTCGCGAAAGTGGACCTGACCCCTTTTTCCGCACCTTCAAAAGTGGACCTGACCCCATTTTCTAAAATGGACCTGACCCCTTTTTCCGGGGCCGGCTCTGGATTGTGGGTGGATGGACCCTCGCTGCCGCCAGCGCCGGACTCCGGCAGCAGCGCCGGGCGGAAGGCCAGCATCCGCAGCAGGGTCATTTCGAAGCCGCTGCGCGGGTCTGCGGCGTGGGGCAGATCGCGCTTGCCGTTCAGTGCCATCTGGTAGAACAGCTGCACGTCCTCCGCGGTCAGCTTGCCCGCCAAACCTTCGATGCGTTCGGCATCGCCGCGGCTGTTATCGCGCAGCTCCGGCAGCACCTGGGCCACGGTGATGCGGTGCAGCAGCGACAGCATCTCGTCCAGGCTGGACTCAAAATCCGGGGCGTGTTCCGCCATGTGCGCCACGGTCTCCAGCAGCGCTGCCGGCTCCCCAACGGCCAGGGCATCAAGCAATTGATAGACAAAGCTCATGTCCACCGTGCCCAGCATGCTGCGTACCCCGGCCTCGGTAATGCTGCCGGAGCCGAAAGCGATGGCCTGATCGGTCAGGCTGAGGGCGTCGCGCATGCTGCCGTCCGCAGCGCGGCCGAGCAGCCACAGGGCCGGTTCCTCGAAGCGAATCATCTCCGCCTCCAGCACTCGCCCCAGATGCCCGGCAATCTGCTCCGGCACCATGTTTTTCAGGTTGAATTGCAAGCAGCGCGACAGCACCGTGGCCGGCAGTTTCTGCGGGTCTGTGGTCGCGAGCAGGAATTTGACGTGCGGCGGCGGCTCTTCCAGGGTTTTCAGCAGGGCGTTGAAACTGCTGTTGGAGAGCATGTGTACCTCGTCGATCAGGTACACCTTGTAGCGCGAGCGGGTGGGCGCGTACTGCACGTTTTCCAGCAGGTCACGGGTGTCCTCCACCTTGGTGCGGGAGGCTGCGTCCACTTCCAGCAGGACCACGCTGCGACCTTCGGCAATTTCGGTGCAGGAGCTGCAGGTACCACAGGGTTGGGAGCTGACGCCGGTTTCGCAATTGAGGCTCTTGGCGAGAATGCGGGCGATGGTGGTCTTGCCCACCCCGCGGGTGCCGGTAAACAAGTAGGCGTGGTGCAGGCGGTCGTGGTCGAGGGCGTTAATGAGCGCCTGCAACACGTGCTCCTGCCCCACCATTTCACTGAAACGGCGCGGGCGCCACTTGCGGGCGAGAACCTGATACGACATGAAAAACTGGCCTTGCAGAAAAGCCTAGAGGATACACCAACCGAGAAAAGGGGTCAGGTCCATTTTCCGACCCACCCCGAAAAATAAAGGGTCAGGTCCATTTTTGGGGAAAAGGACGCCCGAAAATAAAGGGTCAGGTCCATTTTTGGGGAGAAGGCAACCCGAGCAGCCGCACCCCGGCACACGCATCAGTAACTACCGTTGCTCCCTTCCGGGCCTGGCGGGGTTCGCTACCTGGCGTTGCGAGGGGACCACCCGGGTCACCAAGCGGCGCATTCTCCCCGAAACACTCCCGGGCTGCAAGTTTAGTTGCCCCCCGCAGTTTGCACCGCGGCAGCGTTGCGGCTCAGGCGCAGGTCGTCGAACCAGATGCCGCCGTTGAGTTCGTGGTCCACCTCGCGGTTGCCGGCCGAGTACAGGCGCAGGATCTGCCCGGGGCAGTCGGCCGGCACGGTGACGGTGAACTCGAAGCGCCGCCAATCGCCAGTGCCGAGCAACAGCTCGCTCTCCCCCAGCAGCTGGTCGCCGCCGCTGCTGCAGTGCACGCGCCACTGCAGACCGCGGCGGGCCTGCAATCCGTCCGGGCGCGCGAGGCCGGACAGGGTATAGGTGGCGGGACCGAGGAACAGTTGCTGGTAAAGATGATTGAAGCGCGCCCGCTTGCCGCTAAACGTCACCCGCAGTGCCCGCTGGCCGACCACGCCATAGGTGGTGCCGGTGGCGATGCTGAAGCCTGCATTGCGCGGGACGCTGCTGAACCACCCGAAGCCGCTGTTTGCCAAGGGTCGTTCAAAGCTTCCGTTGAAAATGTAGCCCAGCGCCTGCAGACCCTCAGCATCCAGACCGTTAACCCATTGCAGGTAGGCTTCGCCGACCCGGCCGTCTCGGCGCAGGCGCTGCAGCCAAGCCTCCCGTTCCCAGGACTCCAAAGGCGCCACCGAGGAGGACTGGCGCATGCCGATCAAGGCCCCAAGCGTATCGGCGCTCGCTGCATCTCTGGCCACCTGGCGGACAAATGCCGGCCACCACCCCGGCGGCTCCCGAGTATAAGGCGCAAGTGCGGGCAGCAACTCAGGAGTTTCCGCCGCCAGCAACAAGAGTGGAAAAACGTCCTTCGCCTGGCTACTGTCTCCGGACAAGGCGGTGGCGAGATGCCGCAGCCCCCGCTCCAATTCGCCTCGCTCAAGCCAGTAAACGCCAAGGCCACGCTGTACTCGGGGGTCTACCGGCATCAGACGGTGGGCAGCATCCATCATGTCATCTGCCAGCGCCTGCTCGCCTGCTCGGGCACGCAGGCGGGCAAGATCCACCAAGGGACGCGCATCAGCGGGGTTGGCCTGTACCGCCCGCTGCAGCCAGCTTTCGGCACCAGCCCAGTCTCCGTCGCGAATCAGCCAGCGGCCATGCAGCGCCAGACCGCGGGGATGATCAGGGCGCCACCAGAGCGCGCGCTCTACCGCTTCCCGGTCACCGGCAGCGCCTCGCTCCAGATGGTGCTCCGCCATGTTGATGGCGACCACCTGCCAGCCCAAGAGTAGCGCCAGCGACACCAGTGCCGCCCTCCACAGCGGCAGGGACCGTCGTAGCGGCCGCGCGACCAACGGCGTGTCTGGCGGCTGCTGTGATGGCAAATGTGACAAACGGATCTCCTGTTGCTGCGTCTACTGATAATACAGGCCAACAATGCTTGGCCCAGCTGCGGTCTGCTCCACCTCCAGCGTGATCATCAACTCACCGCTGGCTGCGGCGCCGCCGTTCAGCGGCACTGTGGTGACGCGGGCCGCACCGGTACCGCGGCTGCGAAAGGGGCTCTGGTATTCCCACAGCATCTGGCCGAAGCGTATTTCCCGGGTTTCCGGGCGTGAAAAAAAACCCTGGTAGAGATCCCGAATCGCATCGCGACCACGGGCGTCGGAGGTGTCCGCGTTGACGGCAAACAGAGCACTGAAGCGTTGGACGTCACCTGCCGCGTAACTGCGGGCAAAGGCTTCCAAGACACGGCCCAGCTGGGCCCCGTCCAATGCCGGCAGCAGCGGCACAGGATCGGGCACATCCACCGGTTCTGGCGCGGGCGGGCGATCCAGAGAGGCGTCTTGCGCGGGCGCAGGCGCCGGTCTCTGCACCGGCACAGTCTCCGGTGACGAGATTGTTGCCACCGCCGCTGCGATCACGAACTCCGGCTGGCGTGAGACCTCAGTGGGAGCCTCCGGCGACGGCTCGTGTCGGGTTCCTGCCGTCGCGCCGGGCCCCAGCACCGCGCTGGTAGCCGAGGCCAGGCGCTCGCGTACTTGCTGTTCCAGCTCGGCGCTGGTCGCGCGGCGCGGAGCGGTGCGAGTCTGTGGAGTCGCCGCGGCACCTCCCATAGTGCCCGCCGCTGACGCCCGGGCTTCGGAGTTGCCCGCGGCCAGGGGCGGATCGGTCTCACCTGCCTCAGGGAAAAGCACCTCCTGCCCCGCTACCCGCAGGTTCTGCGGCGCCGGTTTCATTAGCAGCCACAGCATTATCAGCAGCAGCGGAACCCCAAACACCGCGCCGAGAACCAGCCTGGGAGGCAAACCGGCAAGAAAGCGAGGCACAACCCCAGCCCGGACGACGGGTGCGGAGGCGCGCGGTGTGGCTGCTGCGCTGGCAGCGCCGGCTGGCTCATGCCGCTGCGCCAGCACCGCGTCAAACGCATCAGGCTGCGGCAGGCTGCCGTCGTATTGGCTCCGCTTGGCCGGGGTGCGAAGCTGGTTCCAGGCCTCGTTGATGACCGGCGCGTAGAGGGTTTCCCAGCCTTCCCGGTTCAGGTCCCGGTCCGGATGAAACAGGCGAATCAGGTAGTGGTAGTGCTGGCGAATCAGCGCGCTGTCAGCATCGCGGCTCACGCCCAGGGTGCGATAGTGGTCCCCGCGCGCCTCCAGCAAAGCCTGCTTGATAAAGAACGTGACCGCAGCGCGGCACTCCTCGGGGCTGCAGTTCAGGCGCGCGGCGGTGTCGTCTATCTGCTCGGCGGACAGGGCATGGGCGTGGGCCCCCAGCAGTTCGCTCACCCCCGCCGGCAGCGGCAGCCGCGCGTCGCGCAGCTGGCTGTACTGCCCCGGCGCGCGATAAAAGGCCAGCGCGGTTGGCAGCAGCTCGGGGA
>JBLRXF010000186.1:0-6463 GCA_047920875.1 Haliea sp.
CCAGCGCCCCAGCCAACTGGTGGCCAAGCTGGCGGCTATTCTGGGCTGGTTCGAGCGCTATCGGGAGCCGACAGCGGCGGACTGAGCGCGCCGTACTTCAGCTCTCGGGTTCGCTGCGCCGCTTCTTCAGCGGCGCAAACCCGTCGTTGGCGGGCTTGGGGGCGGCTTTGCCCTTTGGCTTGCCTTTCGCCTTGCGATCCCGCAACCGATCCTTTTTCTTCTCTTCGGCAACTTTGCCGGTCTTCTTTTTGTGTCCGGCAGCCTTGCCTGAGGATTTCATTTTCTTTGGCCCGGCGTAACGCGCCTTCAGTCCAGGCAGGGCGCGAGCCTCCATTTCCAGGTTCAGGTAGCGCTGGATGCTGATCATCAGGTTCCAGTCTGCCGCCGTTACGAGAGAGAGCGCCAGACCCTGGCTGCCGGCCCGTCCGGTCCGTCCCGTGCGGTGCAGGTAATCGTCCCCGCTGTAGGGCAGATCGTAGTTGACAACGGTGTCGATGCCTTCGATATCGAGGCCGCGGGCCGCCAGGTCGCTGGCGGTGACGACATCGATGATGCCCTGGGTAAAACGGGTGACGACCACCTTGCGCTCCTCGGTGCTCATTTCGCCGTGCAGGCAGGCGGCGCGAATGCCGTGATGCTGCAACAAACCTGAGAGACGTGCGGCCGTCGTGCGCTTGTTGGCGAAGATCAGCTGCTTGCGGCCGCGGCTGTCGGCCAGCAGGGCGAGCAATAGCTTGTCTTTGTGCTCCTGGCTGTCGGCGAGAATGCGCTGGTGGAAGATGTCCTTGTGCGCGGCGCGGATTTCCCCGCAGTTCACGGATTCCGGCTCGTGCTGCAGGCTGGCGCTGATTTCGCCGAGACCGCGCGCGTGCAGGGTGGCCGAGAGCATCAGGGTCTGGCGGTCGCTGGGGCAGTAGCCGGCAATCTTCAGCACATCCTCGCGGAAGCCCATCTCCAGCATGCGGTCCGCCTCATCCAGCACCAGGATGCGCAGACCGCCCAGGTCGGCACTTTTGCGCTCACAGTGCTCGAGCAGTCGCCCCGGGGTGGCAATGATGACCTCCGGATTCTTGCGCAGCAGCGATTTCTGGTATTTGAAATCGGCGCCGCCGGTCAGTGCGTCCGCACGCAGGGTGCTCTTTCCCAACAGCTGCCTGCACTCCTTCAATACCTGGCGCGCCAGCTCTCGGGTTGGCACCAGTACCAGGGCCAGGGTGCCCGCCTTGGGTGGCAGCGGGGCAGACAGGAGTTGCTGCAGCACTGGCAGCAAATAGGCCAGGGTCTTGCCGCTGCCCGTCGGGGCGCTGACCCGCAGGTCCCTGCCCTCCAGGGCCAGCGGAATGACCTGCTGCTGCACGACGGTGGCTTCTGTGTGGGCCAGCTCGGCGAGTGCGAGCTGCAGGCTGCGGTCAAGATCGAATTCTTCAAGCACGGTACGCGTTTCCAGGGTAATGGCGGGCAGTGTCCGCCGGGGAAAGACGGGAGCTGCCAGTGTAACACGGTCGCAGCGCTTCTCTCCTGGTGCCTGGCAAGCGCGGTGGCGCGCGTGCCTGCCGGGAGCTGGATGTGGCACACTAGGGCCTTGTTTGACAGCAGTCATTGCGGGAGGAAGGCGGGGCTATGGTCAAGGCAGTGCGGATAGAGACAACAGGTGGCCCCGAGGTCATGCAGTTGGTGGACGTGGATCCGGGCGCACCGGGTGCGGGTATGGTGACTGTGGCCAACCGGGCTATTGGTCTCAACTTTATCGACATCTACCACCGCAGCGGCCAGTACCCCATTTCTCTGCCCAGCGGCCTGGGCATGGAGGGAGCCGGCGTAGTCACGGCGGTGGGTGATGGAGTGGAGTTTACGCCTGGAGATCGGGTCGCCTACTGCTCCGCCGGTTTTGGTGCCTACGCGGAGGCGCTCAACCTGCCGGCCTCGCGCCTGGTGCCCATTCCCGAAGGCATTGATTTCGAAACGGCGGCGGCGGTACTGCTCAAGGGCCAGACCACCGAGTACCTGTTGCAGAGAACCTGGCCTCTGCAAGCGGGCCAGACCTGCCTGTTTCACGCGGCGGCGGGGGGAGTGGGTCTGCTGTTCGGGCAGTGGGCCAGTAGCCTCGGTGCCACCGTCATCGGCACCGTAGGCTCCGCGGAAAAAGCGGAGCTGGCCCGCGCCAACGGCTATCACCATGTGATCAACTACCGTGAGGAAGATGTGGCCGCCCGGGTGCGGGAGCTGACCGCCGGCGTCGGGGTGCCGGTAGTGTATGACGGCACAGGTCGAGATACCTTCGCGGCTTCCATTGCCAGCCTGCAACCGCGGGGACTATTGGTCAGCTTTGGCAACAGCTCCGGCAAGCCCGAGCCGCTCGATTTGCAGGTGCTGGCTGCGGGAGGCTCCCTCTATGTCACCCGCCCGACATTGCTGACCTACACCGCGACGGTGGAAGATCTGCGTGCCTCGTCTGCGGCGGTTTTTGAGCGAATCCTCGCGGGGAGCCTGCGGGTGGAGATCCACCAGCGCTTTGCCCTCGCCGATATCGCCGCTGCCCACATCGCCCTGGAAGGGCGCGCTACCACGGGTTCTACCGTGGTGCTGCCGTGAACCTGCCGGTGGAGCCACGGCCCGAGCCGCGCAGTTTGCGGGGCGAGCTCATCCGCCTGGAGCCCCTGTCCCGGCATCACGCCCCGGGCCTGTTCAACCGCGGTCGCCACGCCCCTGACTGGCAGTACATGCCGCGCAGCTGCTTTGTCGATCTCGCCGATACCCGCCATTGGATCGACGAGGCCGTCTCCGGGCCGGACCAGCTGCCCTTTGCGATCGTGGAAAATGCCAAGAACAAGATCGTAGGCAGCACCCGCTACCTGAACATTCGTCCCGAGCACCGCAGCCTGGAGATCGGCTGGACCTGGCTGGGCCAGGAGTGGCAGCGCACCGGGGTCAATACCGAGGCCAAGTTGCTGCTGCTGGCCAACGCCTTCGAGCGCCTGCACTGCCTGCGGGTGGAGTTCAAGGTAGACGCCCGCAATCTGCGCTCGCAGCGGGCGCTGGAGCGCATTGGCGCTGTCCGCGAGGGTGTGCTGCGCAAGCACATGGTCGTGCAGGGCGATTTTTCCCGGGATTCGGTCTACTTCAGCGTTATCGACAGCGACTGGGGGAGCGTCAAGCAGCGCCTCCGCCTGTTGCAGGAGGGGCGCTGAAAAAGCGTCACAGAGCTCCTTCGGTCACTGCACCAGTTCGTTGTCGCTGAACTGACCTTCGAACAGGGCCGCACTGAGGTAGCGCTCGCCCGAGTCCGGCAATACCACCACTACCATTTTCCCTGCGTGCTCCGGTTCTCTGGAGATCCGGTCGGCAATCGCCATGGCGGCCCCGCAGGAGACTCCGGCGAGGATCCCTTCTTTCTGCATGAGTTTGTGCGCCCAGGCCATGGCGTCCTCGTTGCTGACCTGTTCCACCCGGTCGACCATGGCCAGGTCCAGGTTGCGAGGCAGGAAGCCGGCACCAATGCCCTGGATTTTGTGGGGACCGTGAGTGGAGTCTTCACCGGCCTTGGCCGCCGTGATCACGGTGCTGCTGGCGGGCTCCACGGCGACGGTGAGTATGGCCTTGCCCTCGGTGTTCTTGATGTAGCGGGAGACGCCGGTGAGCGTGCCGCCGGTGCCAACGCCGGCGACGAAGATGTCGACCTGGCCATCGGTATCCCGCCAGATCTCGGGGCCGGTGGTGGTTTCGTGAATGGCCGGGTTGGCCGGGTTTTCAAACTGCCTGGCGCCCCAGTATTTTTCCGTGTCCCCGGCGATAATCTCTTCGGCCCTGGCAATCGCGGCCGGCATGCCTTTGGCTCCGTCGGTCAGGATGATATCAGCGCCCAGAGCTTTCATCAGTTTGCGCCGCTCCAGACTCATGGTATTGGGCATGGTCAGGATGCAGCCGTAACCCCGCGCGGCGGCAACGAAGGCGAGGGCGATGCCAGTGTTACCGCTGGTCGGCTCGACGATCGTCATGCCGGGACGCAGGCTGCCGTCCCGCTCTGCGGCCAGCACCATGCTGGTACCGATGCGGCATTTCACTGACATCGCGGGATTGCGGTTCTCCAGCTTGGCGTAGACATTGCCGGTACTGATCCGATTGATCCGGACCAGTGGGGTGCCGCCAATGGTCGCGGAATTGTCTGCAAAAATATGACTCACGAGTATCTCCTGCGGGCTGGGGTCGGCTGCCGGCAAGGGTAGTCAAGTGCTGACCCCCTGTCCATTGGTGGGGATCCGGCGAAATTTTTTCACCGACCGCGGAACTGTAGCGTTGGTGCCGTGTCTCAGTTGACAGAGACAGTGCAGTGCGGGCAATGGAGGTCGGCACTGGCGTTAAGGCACTGTCATTGATTGTCACCGTTCAGGTCCTCAATCCCCCTTGTAGAGACTCCATCTCTAGACCGGCTCCCGAGCCGGTTTTTTTTGTCCAGGCAACGGCCCTGTCATTATACTGTCACGAAAGTGCCACGGTACTGTCACGGTTTTATCTTTCAATAGCGCGCTCTATAATCAGGCCGACGTGATCCCGCCGCGCTTCTCGCGGGCGAGCACCATCCAGGAGAGTGCCTTGGCCGCTGATCGGCTCAGTTACCGCAGTATCGCGAACCGGGCTTCCGAGTGGCTCCAGCAGGCGAGTGCAGCGTCCCTGACTGACCCCGTGGCCAGCCGACGGTTGCGCCGGGTGCTGCTGCTACTGGCGGCACTCTGGGCTCTGTTCGCGCTGGCCCAGCTGCTCTGGGCGCTGTTTCCGCAATCCGATTCCCGGCCCGCTGATGGGCGCATCATCAATCCCCCTACCCTGAGTACCGGCGATGCCGGAGCCCAGGCCAGGCAGGTCGATATTGACGTCCTGCGCAGTTGGCCCCTGTTCGGCGAACCCGGTGCAACCGTGACCGCGGAGCCCGAAACCGAGTTGGTAGCGGCCAGCGCCGAACGGGAGGGCATTGAGACGGGGGCGAGGGAAACCAGGCTGGACTTGGCGCTGCGCGGCGTGATTGCTTTCAGTGCCGATGGTACGGGCAGCGCGATCATCGAACACCGTGGCCAGCAGTCTGTGTACTCGGTAGATGATGTCTTGCCGGTGCCTGGCCGTGTGACGCTCGCCAAGGTGATGCCCTTTCAGGCTGTGCTGGACAATGGCGGCACGTATGAGCTGTTGCGGCTGTATCAGCCCAGTGATCTGGATTCGCAGTTGGGAGCGGTGCGCGTGGCCCCGTCTGCCGACCCCGGGGCCGCTCAGCCTGCAGCCACTGCCCAGATCATCGACAAGCGCGCGGACCTTGACGCCACCGCCCTGGCAACTGGCTACCGTGATCAGCTTTACCAGAACCCGCAGTCTCTGGCGGAGCTGGTACGTATAGCCGCGGTGCGGGACGGGGGTGAGCTGCAGGGTTATCGCCTGACGCCCGGGCGCGACCAGGCGCAGTTCGAGCAGCTGGGCTTTCGCAGCGGTGACCTGGTAGTGGCGGTCAACGGCATGCCCCTGTCGGATCCGGCCAATACCATGCGCCTCTACCAGGCCATGCGCTCCGCCAGTGAGGCCTCCTTCGAGCTGCTGCGCGGCGGCGAGGCGGTCGCCGTCAGCGTCAGTCTGGGTGCTGCCGCCGGCGAACAGTGATAGAGTCACGACACTTCAGCTGAGGAAAGCCATACAGTGAGAATCATGTCGCGGGCCCTGCGGGGCCCCCTGTTCATTCTGCTCATCGCGCTGGGGTCTGGCGGTGCAAATGCCCAGGATTTCACTGTCAACCTGAAAGAGACCGATATCCAGGAGCTGATCAAGTTCGTGGCCGAGGCCACCGAGACTACTATCGTGGTAGATCCCGCGGTCAAGGGCAAGGTCAAGGTGGTATCGGCCAAGCCGGTATCCCGGGATGAACTCTACGATCTGTTCCTCTCCATCCTGGAAGTCCACGGCTACACCGCGGTCCGCTCCGGCGGCGTGGTCCGCGTGATCCAGAGCAAGGACGCACGCTCGGCGCCGGTGACCGTGCGCGACGATGAGGGCCGCCGCGGCAACGACGAATACGTCACCCAGGTGATGCGGCTGCAGAATATCTCCGCCGCCAAGCTGATCCCGGTGCTGCGGCCGCTGGTGCCACAGCAGGCGCATATGGCCGCCTACGCCCCCAGCAATGCGATCATCATCTCCGACGTGGCCTCGAACATCGATCGCATCGCCGCAATCATCGAGCGCATGGACCGTACTGCGGTGCAGGAGACGGAGGTCATCAAGCTCAAGTACGGCGTCGCCGAGGATGTGGTGCGTATGCTGGAGCAGCTGAACAAGTCCGAGGCCCAGCAGGGTAGTGAGGTGGAGGTTCTGCTGGTGGCGGATTCGCGCACCAACAGCGTTCTGGTCAGCGCCGACGAGCTGGAGCGTGCCCGGATGACGCGCCTGATCCGCTACCTGGATACGCCGCTGGAACAGAGTGGCAACG
>JBLRXF010000187.1:0-6461 GCA_047920875.1 Haliea sp.
CCCGGTCGTGGTGGGGCGCAACCTGTTGACTGACGTGGCGATTGTCGACGTCAGCCGACGCCATACTCTGGACAACTGACAAACCAAGATGATTGCATCCCGAGCCAAGGTCGGCATTGTAGCCGGCGCCATGATCCTCTTCGGTGTTCTTCTGACTGCCTACAAGGTCGTTCGCCTGGACTTGCCACTCTGGCCCGGGGAGTCGCGGGAAGTGTGGACCATCGAGACCAAGATCAGCTTCAAACCCAGTGATGGTCCAGTCGATGTGGAGCTCAAGCTGCCCACCGGTCTGGGTGGATGGGTTACCCTGGAGGAACACTTTGCCTCCTCCGGATTTGGCTTTTCCGTTGTGGATCAGCGCGATGGCAAGATGGCGCGGTGGTCGCGGCAGTCGCTCGAGCATCCAACAACCCTTTATTACAAGCAGCAGGCTTATCGCGCCCGCGAGGACTCGCTGCCCGATTATCCCGTGGGTGAGGTCGAGGCACCGCTGCTGGAAGCGGATCAGCAGGCCGCCATGGAGCGTCTTGTACTGGACCTGCGGGATCGCTCCAGCGGCCCCGCAACCTTTGCCGCGCTGCTGGTGCAGGAACTGGCACGGCCCCAGCCCAGCCAGGACGCAGAATTTCTCCTGGGTACTTACCGCGAGACACCGCTGCGGGTCATGCTCGACGTCTTGGCCTATGCCGGTATTCCGGCCCACACGGTTCGCGGCATCCAGCTGCAGGACGGCCGTCGGCGCCAGACCCTGAGCGCCCTGCTGGAGATTCACGATGGCAATGCCTGGCAGCTGTTCGACCCGGTGACCGCCGCCAACGGGCTGCCTGAGGACTTTTTTGTCTGGCAGCGCGGCGACGGCGCCGTCTTGCGGGTCATGGGCGGGCGCGACTCGCGCCTGGAATTTGCCCTGGTTCGCAACAGTCTATCCGCGAAGACCGTGGTCAGCATGGAGCAGCGCAGCGACGACTTCGCTTTGCTGGACTTCTCCATCTATGCCTTGCCGGTGGAGCAGCAGGGCATTTTCAAGGGCATATTGCTGTTGCCGGTCGCGGCCTTCGTAGTGGTGGTAATGCGCATTCTGGTGGGTATCAAGACCTCCGGCACGTTTATGCCCATTCTGATCGCCCTGGCATTCCTGCAGACCACCCTCTGGGTCGGGCTCGCCATTTTCCTGACCCTGGTCAGCGTCGGCCTCTGGATTCGATCCTGGCTCAGTCATCTCAACTTGCTGCTGGTGGCGCGGGTATCGGCAGTTGTTATCGTGGTAATCCTGCTGATGGCGGTGTTGGCTTTGATCAGTTACAAGCTGGGCCTGGACCAGGCCCTGACCGTAACATTCTTCCCGACCATCATTCTGGCCTGGACGATTGAGCGGATGTCCATCCTCTGGGAAGAGGAGGGCGGGCATGAGGTCATGATGCAAGGCGGTGGCAGCCTGCTGGTAGCAGTCCTGGCCTACCTGATCATGTCAGTGCGGGTGGTGGAGCATCTGACCTTCAACTTCCCGGAACTGCTGGTCAGCCTGCTCGGCGTGATCCTGCTGATCGGCAAATACACCGGCTATCGCCTGTCCGAACTGTACCGTTTCCGCGATATGGCCAATATGAAATGATCAGGCTGGTATCCCCCTCCACCCTGCGACGCCTGGGTATTCTGGGCATGAACAGGCGCAATATTTCCTATATTGGTGCCAACAACCCGCGCCGTAACTACCAGTTGGTTGACAATAAGCTACTGACCAAGAAGGCCGCCCTGGCGCTTGGGATAGTGGTCCCGGAGCTTTACGGCGTCGTCGAGCGCCAGTTCGAGATTGATCGCCTGATTGATCAACTCCACGACCGCAGCGCCTTTGTCATCAAGCCGGTACAGGGGAGTGGGGGCAAGGGAATCCTGGTGATTGTTGGCCGCGATGGCGATCGTTTCGTCAAGTCCAGCGGCGGTCTGATTGACGAGCGTGATCTCCGCCGGCACGCCTCCAATATCCTCGCGGGCTTGCACAGTCTCGGTGGCCGTAATGACGCTGCCATGATTGAGGCCCTGATCGACTTCAATCCAGCGCTGGCCGAGTACAGTTACGAGGGCGTGCCGGACATCCGGGTCATTGTTCTTCGCGGAGTGCCGGTCATGGCCATGATGCGCTGTGCCACCCATGCCTCTGATGGCAAGGCCAATCTGCACCAGGGCGCGGTCGGGGTGGGAATAGACATTGGCGATGGCCACAGCATTGCTGCCGTTCAGCGCGGCAGTCTGGTGACTCACCATCCTGACACCGGCGCCTGTTTCAAGTCGCTGAACCTGCCCGACTGGGACGCCATCCTCGACCTTGCTGCCAGTTGCGCCGAGATGACCGGCCTGGGCTACCTGGGTGCCGACATCGTCCTGGACCGGCACCGCGGCCCCATGCTGCTGGAACTCAATGCCCGCCCCGGACTCGCCATCCAGGTGGCGAATCAGGAGGGTCTGATCCATCGCCTGCGGGTGGCGGAAGAGATTGCCGCCACCGCGCCAGACCACGATGCCCGCGTGCGTATTGCCCGGGAACGCTTTCATCGCCCGCGGAGAGTGTTTCCCGATGAGCTGGCAAGCCCTCCTGCTGCGGTCTCCTGAGGCGCGCGTTCGGGCACTGCCGCTTGCATTCATCGCGGATTAGCGTAGTATGCCGCCCACGCACCCGCTGACGGTGCCCTTCCTCGTCAGCATCACCCCTCCGATTTACCCTTGACACTTTTTCCAAGAGATTGCTGACTATGACCTTTGACACCCTCGGGCTGTCCGCCAGCCTGTTGCGCGCTATTGCCGACCAGGGCTACGAAACCCCTTCACCGATTCAAGCCAAAGCCATTCCCCTGATTCTTGCCCGCAAGGACGTGATGGCCGCTGCCCAGACCGGCACTGGCAAAACTGCCGCCTTTACCCTGCCGCTGCTGCATCTGCTCAACGGCGGCCAGCCGGTCAAGGCCAACCGCTGCCGGGCACTGGTATTGACCCCCACCCGCGAACTCGCTGCGCAGGTGCAGGAAAGTGTGCGCGATTACGGCAAATATGATGGCTTCCGCTCGGCGGTGGTGTTCGGGGGGGTGAAAATCAATCCCCAGATCGCCCTGCTCAAGCGCGGTGTCGATGTGCTTGTCGCAACCCCTGGACGGCTGCTGGACCTGCACGGCCAGGGCTTTGTCGACTTCAGTGACCTCGAGATCCTGGTCTTTGACGAAGCGGACCGCATGCTGGACATGGGCTTCATCAACGATATCAAGCGTATCGTCAAGCTGCTGCCGACGAAGCGCCAGACACTGATGTTCTCGGCGACGTTCTCCGCCGAAATCACCCAGCTCGCCCAGGGTTATATGCAGACACCGGTGAAGGTGGAAGTCGCACCCCCGAATGCCACCGCTGACATGGTCACCCAGTGGGTGTACCCGGTGGACAAGAAACGCAAGCCGGAACTGCTCAGCCACCTGGTGCAGACCAACGCCTGGCACCAGGTGCTGGTGTTTACCCGCACCAAACACGGTGCCAACAAGTTGAGCCAGCAGCTGGAGAAGGATGGCATCAGCGCGGTCGCAATTCATGGCAACAAGAGCCAGAACGCCCGCACCAAGGCGCTGGGCGATTTCAAACGCGGCAAGGTCCAGGCGCTGGTCGCCACGGATATCGCGGCCCGCGGTCTCGATATCGAACAGCTGCCCCAGGTGGTCAATTTTGATCTGCCGAACGTGGCTGAGGACTACGTGCATCGTATCGGCCGCACCGGCCGTGCCGGCGCCTCAGGCCACGCCTACTCATTGGTGAGTGCGGATGAGGCGGATTTTCTGGCCGGGATCGAGAAACTGATTCGCAAAACCCTGCCGCGGGAAGAGATCGAAGGTTTTGAGCCTGAACACGCCGTGCCTCAGGGCCGCCCCGGGGCGACCGCCCGGCCCCAGAGCCAGCGACCGGCACGCCGCGCCGGCCCTCCGGGCGGCGATGCCGCCAACCGTGGCCAGCCTCGGCGACGTCGCCGCAGTGGCGGCGGTGCCGGGAGCGGTAACGGTAACCGTCCAGCGCGCTAAGGCGCCATTCTGCCTGTTTTGCGGCGCAGTCCCTGCGCCGCGTCCTCCTGCCTCTGTGTGCGGCTCTTGCCCATGCATGAAATTGTGCTGATTGGCTGCTGAGCTCGCCATCGGGCGCCGACACGGTACACTATAGCCGTCGAGACACCCCACAATAAAAGAGGATAGTTACATGACGCCTGATACTCTGCCAGCCTACCTTCAGCACTGGGCCCAGCTGTGCCCGGACAAGGTCTGGCTCAAGGATTTACAGCCGGAAGGCTCCCGGGACGTGACCTGGGGCGAAGCCGCCGCCGCGGTGGACGCCATGGCGGCGATGTTGGAACATCAATTTGGTCACGGCCAGCGTATGGCGCTGTTGTCACGCAATTGCGCCCACTGGTTTCTCGCGGATCTCGCCATTATCCGCTCGGGCAACATCACCGTCAGTATGTTCACCACGCTGCCAGGCTCGACCGCCCAGTACATCCTGGACTTTACCGAGGCGCGGGTACTGTTTGTGGGTGAGACCTCGAACTGGCAGGCGGTCCGTGAGATCCTGCCCGAGGGCATTACCCTGATAACTCTCCCCGGTGTCGAACTGGAGGAGCCGCACCTGCAATGGGAAGCCCTGCTGGCCGAGTGGCAGGGCAAGGCACCTGCCTATGAGTGCCAGCCCGACGACGTCATGTCGCTGGTGTTCACATCCGGAACGACCGGGTTGCCCAAGGGCGTTATCCAGACCCACACCAGTAACCTGATCCCGATCAACCGCTTCCGGGCCTCTTTCGGCACCCGGGATGAAGCGCGCTACTTCTCCTACCTGCCGCTGTCACATATTGCCGAACGTCAGATCGTGGAGTTTTCCTCCATGGTGTGTTGTGGTGAAGTGAGCTTCAACCAGAGTCTGGAAACCCTGGCTGCAGACCTGCAGCGCACGCGTCCACACATGTTCTTCGGACCGCCGCGGGTGTGGGAACAGTTGAAACAGGCGGTGCTGGGCAAGTTTGGTGGCAGTCAGGCACTGGAGGCGGCGCTGGCGCAGGATCAGGCGGGTATCGGGCGCATGATTGTCGAGGGTCTCGGCCTCGATCAGGTGGAGTTCTGCCTGGTTGCGGCGGCGCCGACGCCGCCTGCACTGATTCACTGGTGGGACCGGCTGGGCCTGACGCTCATGGAGGGCTTCGGTCAGACCGAGGCCATGGGGGTTATCGTCAGCGGCCACGACTCCCGGCGGATAGGGTCTATCGGCAAACCCATCGGCGAAGTGGAATACCGGATCACCGATGAGGGTGAGCTGGTGGTGCGCGCTGACGGTTGTACGCCGGGCTATTACAAGCAGCCAGAGAAGACGGCTGAACTCATTCGCGATGGCTGGCTCCACACCGGCGACAAGGCGCGGGTCGACGAGGATGGATTCATCTATCTGACCGGCCGGGTCAAGGACTACTTCAAGACGATCCAGGGGAAATTTGTGGCCCCGCCCCCGATCGAGAGTGACTTTGCCATGAATCCGCACACCGAGCAGCACTGTCTGTTGGGCCGAGGTTACTCCAAGACGGTCATGGTGGCGGTCCTCAACGAGGCTGCCCGCCAGCTGGCCGAGGCCTCACGAGAGCGCGCGGAAGCCGAGATTGCGAGCGCGATTCATCAGGCGGTGCAAGGCATCAACGAAGCGCTGGAAAAACACGCCCGCATTGGCGCAGTCATTTTGGCCAGTGAGGAGTGGACCATCGACAACGAGGTGCTGACGCCGACTCTGAAAATCCGCCGTGAGAAGGTGGAAGAGCGCTATGGTGAACTGGCTGAGTCTTTGGCGAGACGTTCCGCCGAAGAAAAGACGCTGCTGGTGCACTGGGCGAACTGAACCTCGCGCCCCCGTACCTTACTGCGTCGGCGCGGCTGTCGCAGTAGCGGGCTCGGGCTCGGTTGTTGGTTCGGGAGCGTCCGGTTGGCACTCATCCACGCCGATCGAATCTGCCGGCTGCAGGTCTCCCGCGGAGTCTTCCGGCCCACGCGGGTCGAGGCCAAAGCCGGTCGGGGCAGCTTCCGGTGCCGCCGCCGAGAATGGCACCTGATCTTCCGCGGCGACGACCTGGGTTTTGTCCCGTGTTTGCACTGCCAGATAAACGGAAAACAGGGCGCTCAGGCCTGCGAAGGACCAAAACAGGGCAGTGGCGTCGAACAGGCTCATGAGCTGGCCCAGCAGAATCGGTGCGCTGGCCGCCCCGATGGCATTCAGGAGCAGCACCGAGGTGCCGATTTCGACGAATTCCTCGGCGGAGGAGTTGTCCGCCGCAGTTGCCAGGGATATGGCGTAGAGGGGCATGGTGGCCGCGCCGAACAGGAACACGGCCACCAGGTGCAGCTCCCGCGTCACCGTCAGCGCCACCGCCGCCGAGGCGACGACAGCGGCCAGGCTCAGAAACACCA
>JBLRXF010000188.1:0-6459 GCA_047920875.1 Haliea sp.
TCGTGGACCGCTCCGGCTGGCGGCCCCGCTGGAAGAGCGCCGGATTTGAGGGGCGCCAATGGTATCACTCTGGAGCCAGATTTCCAGTACTAGTGCGCGCTACAGCTAGGTTTCAGGCTGCCAACTCTGTATAATCCATGCCCCTTTTCCATAACACGGCGATGCGGCACCTGCGGGTGTCAACGAGGCACGGTGAGCAAGAAGCTGTACATCAAGACCCATGGCTGCCAGATGAACGAGTACGATTCCGCGCGCATGCGCGATCTGCTCGGCGAAAGCCATGACCTGGTCCCCACCGACAACCCGGAAGAGGCCGATGTACTGCTGCTAAACACCTGTTCCATAAGGGAAAAAGCACAGGAAAAGGTATTCCACCAGCTCGGCCGCTGGAAGCACCTGAAGCAGAAGAATCCCAATCTTGTCATCGGCGTGGGCGGCTGCGTGGCCAGCCAGGAAGGGGCGGAGATCGGCAGACGCGCACCCTATGTGGACCTGGTATTCGGACCCCAGACCCTTCACCGGCTACCGGAGATGATGGATCAGCGTCAGGCCCAGACAGGGCCGGGCGGCACCCTGATTGTGGACATCAGTTTCCCCGAAATCGAGAAATTTGACCGCCTGCCCGAGCCCAAGGTCGACGGCCCCACCGCCTTTGTCTCCATCATGGAAGGCTGCAGCAAGTACTGCACTTTTTGTGTGGTGCCTTACACCCGTGGCGAGGAGGTCTCGCGGCCGGTAGACGACGTCATCGCTGAAGTTGCCCACCTTGCTGCCGGCGGCGTGCGCGAGGTCAACCTGCTGGGCCAGAACGTCAACGCCTACCGCGGCGAGAACCACCTTGGCGAAATCGTGGATTTCGCCGAATTACTGCACTTTGTTGCCCGCGTACCGGGTATCGGCCGCATCCGCTACACCACCTCACACCCGGTAGAATTCAGCGATGCACTCATCGACGCCTATGCCGACATCCCACAGCTGGTGAACCACCTGCATCTGCCGGTGCAGAGCGGCTCCGACCGCATTCTGATGGCAATGAAGCGCGGCCACACCGCCCTCGAGTACAAATCCAAGATCCGCCGCCTGCGCAGGATCCGCCCGGATATCAGCCTCTCTTCGGACTTCATCATTGGCTTCCCCGGTGAAACCGAGGCCGATTTTGCCGCCACCATGAAACTGATCGAGGAGGTCGGCTTCGACACCTCCTTCAGTTTCATCTACAGCGCCCGGCCCGGCACACCCGCCGCCGAGTTGCCCGACAGCACCGATGAAGAAACCAAGAAGCAGCGCCTGCAGATCCTGCAGAGCCGCATCCTGCAGCAGGCCCAGGCGATCAGTCGGCAGATGGTAGGCACGGTGCAGACGGTGCTGGTGACTGGCGTGTCGAAGAAAGATCCGGGGCAGCTGCAGGGCCGTACAGAAAACAATCGCGTAGTCAATTTCAGCTGCGATGATCACGCCCTGATCGGCGAGTTCGTTGACCTGGACATTCTGGCGGCCCTGCCCAACTCCCTGCGCGGACAGCTGGCAGGCAGACCCGGCACGGTGTAGTTGACTGGGCGGCCAAGCGGTATATCCTTTAACCCTTAATCATATGCCCTTGCGGCCAAAGAGCGAATTGAACAGCGAATCTGCGACCCCGACGTCGACACAAGCAACTCTCACCCTGGAACCGAATGACGCTCGCCACCTGGCCATGCTCTGCGGCCAGTTTGACCGCCATCTGCGGCAGATCGAGAGCCGCCTGGGCATCACTGTTGCCGCCCGCGGCAACGAGTTCCTGCTCACCGGCCCCGATGCCGGCGTAACGGCCGCTCGCCAGCTGTTGACGAACCTCTATGCGGAAGTCTGCCAGGGGGTTGGCCTGAGCCCGGAGTCCCTGCATCTGCAGCTCTTGGAATCCGGCATGGAAAGCCTGGTGGCGGAGGCGGCCGGTGGCCAGGTCGAGGCCATCCAGGTGATTCGCACCAAGCGCGCGTCGGTCAAGCCTCGCGGCAAGAACCAGCAGGGCTACGTGCGCACGATCAAGCAGTGCGACATCAATTTCGGCATTGGCCCCGCCGGCACTGGCAAGACCTTCCTCGCCGTGGCCTGCGCCGTGGAGGCGCTGCTGGAGGAGCGGGTGCGGCGTATCCTGCTGGTACGTCCGGCAGTGGAAGCGGGAGAAAAACTGGGCTTCCTGCCCGGCGACCTGAGCCAGAAGATCGACCCCTACTTGCGGCCCCTGTACGACGCTCTGTATGAAATGCTGGGCTTTGAAACGGTCAACAAGTTTATCGAGCGCAACGTTATCGAAATCGCGCCACTTGCCTTCATGCGCGGGCGCACCCTGAACAACTCCTTTATCATCCTCGACGAAGCCCAGAATACCACTCGCGAGCAGATGAAGATGTTCCTGACCCGGATCGGTTTCGGCTCCACCGCCGTCATCACCGGCGACGCCACCCAGATCGACCTGCCCAAGGGCATCCCCTCGGGCCTCACTCACGCCAGCAATATCCTTGCCGAGGTAGAGGGTATTGGCTTTACCTTCTTCGGCAACAAGGATGTTGTGCGCCACCCGATGGTGCAGCGCATTGTCGAGGCCTATGACGCCTACGAGGAAAAGGCGACTCCGCTCGAAAAGAGCCGGCCGTGAGCGTCCACGTCGAGATTCAATCTGCCTGCAGTGAACCCGTGCCGGAAGAAGACGACTTACGGCGCTGGATCTGTGCCGCCCTGGCCGAGAGAACGCCGGGAGACAATGCCGAGATCTGTGTGCGCCTGGTAGGCGAGGCAGAAATGACCACACTCAATCGCGACTACCGCGGCAAATCCGGCCCCACCAACGTGCTGTCTTTTCCCGCTGACCTGCCTCCTGAACTCGCGCTGCCGCTACTGGGAGACATTGTTATCTGTGCACCAATAGTCGCGCACGAGGCCGCCGAGCAAGGCAAACCACTTGCCGCCCACTGGGCCCACATGGTGGTCCACGGCTGCCTGCATCTGCTGGGCTTGGACCACATCGAGGAAGCAGACGCGATAACCATGGAAACACTCGAAACCACCATCCTGGCGCAGCTGGGATTCCCCTGCCCCTACCCTGACCACGCCAACGCCCACGAGGAGCAACTCACCCCATGAGCGAAGACCGATTTGGCAACGAGCCGGGAGACCGTTCCTGGCTCGAGAAAATCGCCTTGCTGTTCTCTTCCGAACCTCACAACCGCAAGGACCTGGAGGGCGTGCTCGCCATCGCTGCAGAGAACGAGGTCATCGACCAGGACGCTCGCAGCATCATGGAAGGCGCCATGAAGGTCAGCGACATGCAGGCGCGGGACATCATGATTCCCCGCGCGCAGATGGTGGTGATCAAGGCTGAATCCACCCTGGAGGAGATCCTGCCGCAGATCATCCGCTCCGCGCACTCGCGCTACCCGGTCGTGGGCGAAAGCCCGGACGATATCCAGGGTATCCTGCTGGCCAAGGACCTCCTGCCTGAGCTGCTGAACAAGGACCACAGCGAGTTCCGCATGCAAACCCTGCTGCGCCCCACGGTGGTGGTGCCCGAGAGCAAGCGCCTGAACGTGCTGCTGCGGGAGTTCCGCGAGAACCGCAACCACATGGCCATCGTCATCGATGAGTACGGCGGGGTCGCTGGCCTGGTCACCATTGAGGACGTGCTGGAGGAAATCGTCGGCGATATCGAGGATGAGACCGACGTCGACGAGGACAACTTCATCCGCAAGATCAGCGACGACGACTTTTTCATCAAGGCGCTGACACCCATCGAGGACTTCAACGAGTACTTCAGGACTGCCTTCAGCGACGAGGAATTCGACACCATTGGCGGTCTGGTGATTCAGGCCTTCGGCCATATGCCCGCCCGCAATGAAGTCACCCGGATCGAGAACTTCGAGTTCAAGGTGATCAACGCCGACCAGCGCAAGATTCACAGTCTGCGCATGCGCCCTGTAGAGGCCTGAGCCATGCCCCACACCGGCCTGCGTCCGCTGTGGGTGCTGCTGCTGACACTGCTTGCGGGTGTACTCGTCACCCTGTCCCTGGCGCCATTCGGAATCTGGCCTGCGGGAATCGCCAGCTGCGCACTCTACTGCTACCTGCTGAGCACCTGCAACCCACGCCAGGCCCTGTGGCGCGGCTGGGTATTCGGTCTCGGCATGTTCGGCAGCGGCGTCTCCTGGGTCTACGTCAGCATCCATGTCCATGGCTACGCCAGCGTGCCTCTCGCGACCTTCCTCACCGCCCTGTTCTGCGCCGGCCTGGCTCTGCTCCACGGCCTGTTTGCCTGGACTTACGTGCGTCACGTGCGGCCTCTTCCAGGGGGCATGCTGCTGGGCTTTGCCGCTCTGTGGGTACTGTTTGAATGGCTGCGCAGCTGGCTGCTGACCGGCTTCCCCTGGCTGTACCTGGGCTACGCCCACATCGACACCTGGCTGGCAGGCTGGGCACCGATTATCGGTGTCTACGGCCTTTCATTTGTCAGCGCGGTCAGCGGTGTCTGTCTGTTCCTTGCCTGGCGCAGCCCGCGCCCGATCGCCCTGCTTGTCTATGCCACACTGCTCGTCGGCCTGTGGGGTGGCGGCGGCTTGCTGCGACAGGTGGAATGGGTAGCCCCGGGAGCTGAGCAGCCCCTCAGCGTAGCCCTGTACCAGCCCAATATTCCCCAGGAACTCAAGTGGCGGCGGGAGCAGTACCCGGAGATCCTGCGCCAGTTTGATCGCGCCCTGCCGGCACAGTATGGCCACGATATCGTCCTCTGGCCTGAGTCGGCCCTGCCCCGCTTTTACCAGCAGGCGCGCGACTATCTGGACCCGCTGGCGGAACAGCTGCAGCGGGACGACGCCACCCTGATCACAGGCATTCCCTGGCGCGACGCCGACAGTCCGGACTACTTCAACAGCATTATCGCCCTGGGCGCCGGCGAGGGCCTCTACCACAAGCAGCGCCTGGTGCCCTTCGGCGAGTATGTGCCGCTGGAATCCTGGCTGCGCGGCCTGATCGCTTTTTTTGACATGCCCATGTCCAGCTTTAGCGCCGGGCCGCCGGCTCAGGCCCTGCTGCAGGCAAACGGCTACCGGATCGCTCCCTTTATTTGCTATGAGGTGGTCTACCCGGATCTGGTCGCCCGCGGTGCCCGCGACGCAGACCTGCTGGTCACCATCAGCAACGACAGTTGGTTCGGCGCCTCCATAGGGCCCCTGCAGCATCTGCAAATGGCCCAGATGCGGGCTCTCGAAAGCGGCCGCTATATGCTGCGGGGCACCAACAACGGCGTCTCGGCCATCATCGACCATCGCGGGCAGATACTGGCACAGACTCCGCAGTTCGAGGAGGCGGTGCTCACCGGTGAGGCGCAGGTGATGCTTGGCAGCACCCCCGCCGCCAGCTTCGGCACCGGGCCGGTCATCAGCGCCTGCGCCCTGCTGCTGCTCCTGCTGCTGGTGATATATCACACGTGCTGGCGGAACAGGGAGTCAGTTGCGGGGTCAGGTCTCGACGAAGCCTGACCTCCTGGCTCCCACACAGGACTGGAAACTCGGGCCTCTGTCTGTTAAAAAGCACGTCTTTCCCCGTACCGGAGCCCTGACATGCTGCGAAAAGCCAGCATTCTGCTGTTATTTGCCATCGTTTCATCCGCTACCGCGGAACCACCTTTCCCCTCTACCTACGAAGCCATCAGCGCCAGTCCCGCACTGCTGCGCAATGCGACCGTTCTGACTGGTGACGGGCAGCGCCTGGAAAACACAGACCTTCTCATCGCCGACGGCATCATCCAGTGGCTGGGCAGTGGCGACGTGCCCGCAGGAACCCAGGAAATCGATGCCAGCGGACGCTGGGTGACCCCCGGCTTGATCGACGTACATTCGCATCTCGGGGTCTATCCCAGCCCGGAAGTGGACGCCCACTCCGACGGCAATGAATTGACCAGCCCCGCCACTCCCGATGTGTGGGCGGAGCACAGCATCTGGACTCAGGATCCCGGCTTTGCCCGAGCACTGGCCGGTGGCGTGACCAGCCTGCTGGTACTGCCCGGCTCCGGCAACCTGTTCGGCGGTCGCGGCGTAACTCTGAAAAATGTCTACAGCACCAGTTACCAGGACATGAAGTTTCCCGGCGCTCCACATGGCCTGAAGATGGCCTGCGGAGAGAATCCGAAGAGCGTCTATGGACCGCGCAACCAGGCCCCGTCCACGCGCATGGGCAACGTCGCCCAGTACCGGGCCGAATGGATTGCGGCACAGGATTACATGGCGCAGTGGGAACGCTACCAGGCCAAGTTAGACCAGGGTGACGAGGACGCGGTGGCCCCGGTGCGCGACCTCAGGTACGAGACCCTGGCCGGTGTGCTGCGCGGGGAGATCATCGTCCACATGCACTGCTACCGCGCCGATGAGATGATGACCATTCTCGCTCTGGCCGAGGAATTCGACTACCGCATAGGGACTTTTCACCATGCGG
>JBLRXF010000189.1:0-6439 GCA_047920875.1 Haliea sp.
GCACTTCACCCGCCGCGATGCCAAGGAAGGTTGGCGCCTGAGCTGCCAGACCGCGGTCAAGCAGGACATGAAAATCGAGGTCCCGGAAGAGGTATTCGGGGTCAAGCAGTGGGAGTGCACGGTCGAGAGCAACCCCAACGTCGCCACCTTCATCAAGGAGCTGACCCTGCGCCTGCCCGAGGGCGAGAACGTTGACTTCCGCGCCGGCGGCTACGTGCAGCTGGAATGTCCGCCGCACCACGTCAAGTTCAAGGACTTCGACATTGAGGAGGAATACCGCGGCGACTGGGAGCGCTTCGGCTTCTTCAAGCAGGAATCCGTGGTCAAGGAGACCACCATTCGCGCCTACTCCATGGCGAACTACCCGGAAGAGCGGGGGGTGGTCAAATTCAATATCCGTATTGCCACGCCGCCGCCGGGTAGCGAGGGCATTCCGCCGGGCATCATGTCCTCGTGGGTGTTCAACCTGAAGCCCGGTGACAAGGTGAAAGTGTACGGCCCCTTCGGCGAGTTCTTTGCGAAGGACACCGACGCCGAGATGATCTTCATCGGCGGCGGCGCCGGCATGGCACCCATGCGCTCGCACCTGTTCGACCAGCTCAAGCGCCTCAACAGCAAGCGCAAGATCTCCTTCTGGTATGGCGCGCGCTCGTTGAAGGAAATGTTCTATGTCGAGGACTATGACGGTCTCGCCGCCGAGAACGACAACTTCGACTGGCATGTGGCCCTGTCGGATCCGCAGCCCGAGGACAACTGGGATGGCCTCACCGGCTTTATCCACAATGTGCTGTACGAACAGTATCTGAAGAATCATCCGGCACCGGAGGATTGCGAATACTACATGTGCGGTCCGCCAATGATGAACGCCGCCGTGATCCGCATGCTCACGGATCTGGGCGTAGAGCCCGAGAACATTCTGCTGGACGACTTCGGCGGCTGATGACAGCCATGCATCCCAGACAAAGCCACTCTTCGGGGTGGCTTTTTTGTAGAGCTGCCGGCCTTCTGCTGGCGCTGGCCGCGGCCTTGTTGGTTGGCGGCTGCCAGCGCCAGGTGCAGCCAGTGGAGCTGTCCGGCGCCACCATGGGCACCACCTGGCATGTAACCTACCTGCCCTCGGACCATGCCGCGCAGCCCGCAGCGCTGCAGGCGGAACTGGAGCGGCTGCTGGTCGCGGTCAATGACAGCATGTCCACCTGGCAGCCGGATTCCGAAATCAGCCGCTTCAACCGCTCGCCACCGGGGGAGTGGTTTACCCTGTCAGCGCCCTTCGCCGAGGTGATGGCGGTGGCGCTGGCCATCGGCGAGTTATCGGGCGGCGCCTATGACGTTACTGTGGGACCGCTGGTGGAACTGTGGGGGTTCGGTCCCTCGCGGCCGCGACTGGATACTCCCAGTGCCACCGCAATCCGCGAGCGCCTGGAGCAGGTCGGGCAAGGGTTTATCGAGCTCGACCTGGCTCAGAGCCGGATGCGGCGCCTGCGCGCGGTGGAGGTAGACCTGTCATCGATTGCCAAGGGCTACGCCGTGGATGTCCTGGCAGAAGCGCTGGAGGCGCAACGAATCGCGGATTTCCTGGTCGAAGTGGGTGGCGAGATGCGCCTGGCCGGCCGCAGCCCCCGCGGCGATGCCTGGCGGATAGCGGTGGAGCGACCCCAACCCGGAGCGCGCTCGGTGGCTCTCGGAATCGCCCTGACCGACGCGGCGGTGGCCACCTCGGGCGACTACCGCAATTATTTTGAGGTAGACGGCCGCCGCTACTCGCACAGCATCGACCCGCGCAGCGGCTGGCCGGTGCAGCATGATCTGGTCTCGGTCACGGTGATCGCCGCCGACTGCATGCGCGCGGACGCCTGGGCCACGGCGCTGACCGTGCTCGGCGCCGAGCAGGCGCTGGCACTGGCCGAGGCAGAGGGGCTTGCGGTGTATTTGCTGCGCCGCGACGGGGAGGGTATCGTGCCCTCATATTCAAGCGCTTTCGCGCCATGGCTGGCAGTGTCCAACCAGACGCTCTAGCGGCAGTTGCCGCAAGGATTACCGACATGACCACGTTTATTCTCAGCGCCATTCTTATCGGCATCTTCATGGCCATCATGGCCGTCGGGGTCATCATGGGGCGCGGCCCGATCAAGGGTTCCTGCGGCGGCATGGGCGCCCTGGGCTTCGACACCGCCTGTGACATCTGCGGTGGCAATCCCCAGCTCTGCGAGGAAGAGAACCGCGACAGCAAGCGCCCCGCGGCCAACAGCGACCAGTTCTACGCCGCCGACCGCTAGGCCGCGGCGCGCAGACAGACCCTGGCTGGCAGTCATCCCCTGAACGCGCGCTATATACTGTTTGTTGGCTTGCGCTACAGTTTCAGCCGCAAGCGCAACCGCTTCGCCAGCATTATTGCCCTGGTGTCCATGCTGGGCATGGTCCTGGGCGTTGCCAGCCTGATCACGGTGCTGGCCATCATGAACGGCTTTGCCGGTGAGCTGCGCGGGCGCATTCTGTCATTGGTGCCGCACGGCTATATCGAACCCGCCGACCAGGGCTCTCTGCCCGACTGGCGGGGCCTGGCCAGCAGCCTCGAGGCCCGGCCCCAGGTGCTAGCCGCGGCGCCCTATATCAGTGACAAGGTCATTCTGGCCGGCCCCAGTCAGCTGCGCGGTGCGGTGCTGACCGCCATTGATCCCACCCTTGAGGCGGGCGTGTCCGGGGTGGGCGAGGCCATGGTGTACGGCAGCCTGGCGGCTCTGGAGGCCGAGCCGTTCAGCGTTGTGCTGGGGGTCAGCCTCGCCCGGGCCCTGGGAGTGAGCCCGGGCGACAGCGTCGAGGTCACCATCCCCCGCCTCACCGTCACCCCCCTGGGCACCTTTCCGCGCAGCAAGCGCCTGCGGGTGGCGGGGCTGTTCCAGATCAACGCCCAGCCTGACGGCCACCAGGCCTATGTCTCACTGCACACCGGTCAGCGACTGTTTGCCATGGGCGGCGGTGTCGACGGTCTGCAGCTGCGCACGGCGGATCTGATGACCGCCCCTCGAGAGCTGGCGGCGCTGGCGTCCACCCTGCCACCGGAGCTGGTGGTGCGGGACTGGAGCCAGACCCAGGGCAGTCTGTTCCAGGCGGTCAAAATGGAAAAGATCATGGTCGGACTGCTGCTGCTGAGCGTGGTCGCGGTCGCCGCTTTCAATATCGTCTCCTCCCTGGTGATGTCGGTGGCGGAAAAGCGCGGCGATATTGCCGTGCTGCGCACCATGGGCGCCCGCGCCGGCGGTATCATGGGCATCTTTGTCGCCCACGGCCTGGGCCTGGCAGCGGCCGGCATTGGCAGTGGCACCCTGCTGGGCGTGCTCCTGGCCAGCAACATCGCCGCGGTGACCGCCCACCTGGAGAGCTGGCTGGGAGTTAAGTTGTTTGACCCGGCGGTCTATTTCATCAGCGAGCTGCCCGCCGAGCTGCTGTGGCAGGACGTGCTCTGGGTGGTTGCCGCCGCGCTGCTGCTCAGTCTCGCCGCTACCCTGTATCCGGCCTGGCGCGCCGCCCGCATCGCTCCTGCCGAGGTTCTGCGCTATGAATGATTCCCTGGTGCTCTGTGCCGACGGACTGGGCCGGGTATACCGGGACGGCAATCGCGAGGTGCAGGTGCTGGACGGCCTGCAGCTGGCCCTGGGGGCGGGGGAGAAAGTGGCCATTATCGGCGCCTCCGGTTCCGGCAAGTCGACCCTGCTCAACCTGCTCGGTGGCCTGGATACGCCCAGCGCCGGCAGGGTACTGATGCGCGGCCAGGATCTCGCCGCCCTCGACGAACGCGCCCTCTGTCGCTGGCGGAACCGTCATCTGGGCTTTGTCTACCAGTTTCATCACCTGCTGCCCGAGTTCGACGCCCGGGAGAACGTCGCCATGCCTTTGCTGATCGGCGGCAGCCCGCGGCGCGAGGCCTGGCAGCGGGCTGAGACCCTGCTCACCAAAGTGGGCATGGGGCACCGGTTGCAGCACCGCCCGGGCGAGCTCTCCGGCGGCGAGCGCCAGCGGGTGGCCATTGCCCGGGCCCTGGTGACGGCGCCGGACTGCGTGCTGATGGACGAGCCCACCGGCAACCTGGACCCGGAATCGGCGGCGCAGGTGCTGGCCCTCATCGATTCGCTCAGTGCCGGCAGTACCGCCTTTGTGGTGGTCACCCACGATCCGGCCATCGCCCAGCGCATGGACCGTACCCTGGAACTGCTGCAGGGCACCCTGGTGGAGCGCGCTCGTGAGCCGGCTTGAACTGCTGCGGATCGCCCTGCGCTACAGCTTCGCCTTCGGCCGCGGCTACCTCTCCACCTTTTTATCGTCACTGTCCACCCTTGGGCTGGTGCTGGCCATCGGCCTGCTGATCGCCGTGCTGTCGGTAATGAACGGCTTCGACAAGGAAATGCGCGAGCGAATCCTGGCGCTGGTGCCGCACATCACCGTGTATGGCCAGCAGCCGCTGCGGGACTGGCAGCCGCTGGTAGCGGACCTGCAGGCCCGTCCCGAGATTGTCTCGGCCGTACCCTTTGTGCAGTTTGACGCCCTGTTCCTGCGCGGCACCGCCATCGAGACGGCCCTCGGCATGGGCCTGGAAGCCGGGGCAGGGCAGGGCCTGCTGGGCGCGCTGCCTGCGTCCCTGCAGCAGCAGTTTGCCGCCCACGATGACGCCCTGCTGCTGGGCAGCGGTCTTGCGGAGAGGCTGGGAGCCCAGGTCGGAGATCGCCTGACCCTGATCGTGCCCGGAGCCGGTGGCAGCGGGCGAGCGGACACCCGCTTCGCCAGCGTTACCCTGGCCGGCGTCTTGACCACGGGCACCGAACTGGACGAATCAGCAGCAGTGGTGCAGCTGGCGCAGGGGGCGGAACTGGCGGGACTGAACGGGGGCGTCAGCGGTCTGCAGCTGCATACCCGGGACCTGTTTGCGGTCAACCGGCTGGGCTGGACGCTGCTGGAGGATCTGCCCGTGGGTTACTACACCACCAACTGGATGATGACCCACGGCAATCTGTACGCCGCCATCCAGCTGTCGCGGGACCTGGTCAGCATCCTGCTGTTCTCCATCATCGCAGTTGCGGCTTTCAACGTGGTGTCATCGCTGGTGCTGGTGGTGTTCGACAAGCAGGGTGATATTGCCATTCTGCGTACCCTGGGTGCATCCGGCGCCGACATTACCTGGATCTTCATTCTCCAGGGGGCCATGATCGGCGCGGTCGGGGTGGTGCTGGGCGGGATCTGCGGCGTCCTGCTGAGCCTCGGTATCCCGCCGCTGGTCGCCGGTCTGGAGCAGCTGCTGGGACTGCACTTCCTCAGCACCGATGTCTATCCGGTCTCCTTTCTGCCAGTGGACATCCTATTCGCCGATATCGCCCTGGTCTGCGCGGTGGCCTTCAGCATGTGCGTTCTGGCGGCGCTCTATCCGGCGCGACGCGCGGCAAAGCTTGCCCCCGCGCTCATTCTTCATCAGGAGCGGGTTTAGGGGGCACTTTGCGCGCCCAACGCGGCCTGCTCAGGCCGTGCCGGGCACGGTGCTGCTTCCGCCGCCGCCACTGCCTTGCCACATGCCAGCGCCAGAGCAGGTTCACCGCCGTATAGCCCAGGGAGCCGAACAGCAGTCCGCACAGCAGGCTGCCCACCAACAGCGGCTTCCACAGCATGCCGATGCGGGCGCTGATCCAGGCCATGCTCAGCTCGAATTCCGCCACCTGCACCGGCACATCGATCAACAGCGCGCCGACGCGGTAGGACACATAGAAAATGGCCGGCATGGTCACCGGGTTGGTAATCCACACCAGGGCCACTGACAGGGGCAGGTTGCAGCGCAGCAGCACCGCAAGAATGGCGGCTATCAGCATCTGCCCGGGAAGCGGCAGGAACGCAACAAAGACTCCGACAAAAAACGCCATCGACGCCGAATAGCGGTTGATATGCCAGAGATTGGTCTGGTAGATCCAGTCGCCCAGAACGTGCAGGGCTTCGATCTTGCGGATCCGGTGCGGCGTTGGCAGCCATTGTTTCAGGGTTTTTCTCGGCATGAAAATTCTGGTCGCTTTGGATGTGTAACGGATGGCTGCGCTGTGCTTGACTGGCAGCGGCCGCCAAGGCCGGGGCGCAGGGGGCCATTATGACGGCAAAGACGTTTCAGGACCATTAATGAGAGCCGCGCTCGGCGGTTTTGTCGTGAGCGTGGTCGCCGTGGGCCAGGCGCCGGCTCTGCCGCCGCTGTGGGTGGGTAGTGCCCTGTGTCTGACGGCGTTATTGAGTCTGCCGTGGGTGCGCGGCCACTGGGGCACCCTGGCCGCCTGTGCGCTGGGGGCCGGGCTGGCCCTGGCGCACGGCCAGACCCTGCTGGAAAGGCGTCTGCCCGATGCCTGCGAGCGTTTACCGATGCAGGTCACCGGCACCATCGTCAGCCTGCCCAGAGTCACCCTGCTGCCGGGGGAAC
>JBLRXF010000190.1:0-6358 GCA_047920875.1 Haliea sp.
GTTGAACAGGGCTGCCTCACCGATGACGTCGGCGCGGGTCAGGGGACGGTCATCGGCCAGTTCGGTAAGCTGGAAGTCCGGCAGCGGCCGGTCAATGAGTGCTGATGGCAGCGCCATGGGATCAAGCGACAGGCCCCGAAACAGAAACGCCGCCAATACCAGGAACAGGATCAGCGGCAGAAAAAGTTTAAGCCTGGGCGCCACGGACTCCTCCCTGACGCAGGGCATCACGTGCGGCGCTGCGCTGCCGCCGATAGCGCTTGTCCGCCACGGTCACAAAGCCTCCCAGGGCCATCAACACCGAGCCGCCCCACATCCAGCGAACAAAGGGCTTGTAATGCAGGCGGATCGCCCAGGCGCCGTCCGTGCCTACCGGTTCGCCCATGGCCACGAACAGGTCGCGGAAAAGGCCGTCGTCGATGGCGGCCTCGGTCATCACATCGCCGCTGGCCAGATAGCGCCGCTTCTGCGGCGCCAGGCGGACGACCTCGCGGCCATCGCGGTAGACGATGAAGCGAGCCTCATCGGCGACGTAGTTGGGTCCTTGCACACCGCGCACATCCAGCAGGCGGAACTCATAGCCGGCGATGGTTTCGCTGCTGCCCGGGCTCATCTTGAGATCGTGTTCGATATTGAACTGGCTGGTAACAACAACGCCGATGACGGTAACCGCAAAACCGATGTGGGCAACGAACATGCCCCAGTAGCTGGGCGCGAGACGACGCAGGCCAGCGCCGAAGGAGCTCGCATTGCGCACCCGGTTGGCGAGGTCGCGCAGCATCCCGAAGGTCACCCAGCCCGCCAGCAGGATGGCCAGGGCCACCCAGAGGTTGTAGTCGCCCTCGTGCAGCAGTGGCAACGTCAGGGCACAGACCACGGTCGCGATCGCCGGCAGCATCAATTCTGCCTTCCAGCGACTGGCGCTGTCCTGCTTCCAGCGGGACACGGGGCCGATACCCATGAACGGCATCAGCAGGGCCATCAAGGGCACGAACACGGCGTTGAAATAAGGCGGGCCCACGGAGTACTTTCCCTGCCCCAGCGCATCCATCAGCAGCGGGAACAGGGTGCCGAACAACACCGTTAGGGTAGCCACCAGGAACACCACGTTGTTGACCAGCAGCAGCGATTCCCGCGACAGCCAGGCAAAGCCGACCCGGCTGCTCACCGCGGGCGCGCGCAGGGCGTAGAGAATCAGGGAGCCGCCCACCACGATACCGAGGAACACCAGAACAAACAGGCCCCGGGCGGGGTCGGTGGCAAAGGCGTGGACCGAGGTCAGAACCCCGGAGCGCACCAGGAACGCACCGAGCAGGACAAGAGAGAAGGCAAAAATGGCCAACAGCACAGTCCAGCTCTTGAACAGGCCGCGCTTTTCCGTGGCTGCCAACGAATGGATCAAGGCAGTGCCCGCCAGCCAGGGCATGAACGATGCATTCTCCACCGGATCCCAGAACCACCAGCCACCCCAGCCAAGCTCATAGTAGGCCCACCAGCTGCCCAGCATGATGCCCAGGGTGAGGAAGGCCCAGGCAACATTGGTCCAGGGCCGGGACCAGCGCGCCCAGGCCGCGTCCAGACGCCCCCCCAGGAGCGCAGCAATGGCAAAGGCGAACGCGACGGAGAAACCGACATAGCCCATGTACAGCAGCGGCGGATGGATAATCAGGCCAAAATCCTGCAGCAGCGGATTCAGATCCTGCCCGTCCAGAGGGGTCCCCGGCAGCAGGCGCGAAAACGGATTGGACGTGAACAGGGAAAAGGCCATGAACCCGACCTCGACAAAGCCCATCACCCCCAGCACGCGGGCCAGCATCACCAGTGGCAACTGGGGGCTGAACACGGCAACGGCGCAGGTCCACACGGACATGGTGAGGATCCACAGCAACAGCGAGCCCTCGTGATTGCCCCACACTGCAGAAAACTTGTAGTACCAGGGCAGCAGAGAGTTGCTGTTGTTCGCCACCACTTCAACCGAGAAGTCGTCCTGCATGAATGCGTAGGTGAGACAGGCAAAACTGATGGCCGAGAATACCAGGATACCTATCGCGAGGTTGGGCGCCAGCGCCATGGCAGTGGCGTTGCCGCGCCAGGCTCCCCACAGCGGTACCGTAGACAGCAGGACCGACAGGCAGAGGGCGAGAATCAGGGCGAAATGGCCGAACTCCGGAATCATTGCGCATACTCCTGCTGTGCGGCCTGCTCGGCCATTCTCGCTTTGGATGCTGCCAGCGCCTCCGCCACTTCCGGGGGCATGTAGTTCTCGTCGTGCTTGGCCAGCACCTCCGTGGCCTGCAGCACGCCGTTTTCATCCAGCTTGCCAGCCGCAACCGCGCCCTGTCCTTCACCGAACAGGTCCGGCAGGATGCCGGTGTAGACCACAGACACCACCGCTTCGAAATCCGTGACGTCAAACCGCACTTCCAGACTGTCACTGCTGCGCTGGATACTGCCCTCTACCACCATACCGCCCAGACGAATGTTCTGGCCCACCGGAGCCAGGCCGGCGGCCACCTCCACCGGCGGATAAAACAGATTGATGTTGCCACGCAGGGCATAGGCCACCAGGCCGACGGCGGCGCTGGAGAAAAATACCAGAAACAGGACGAGATACAGGCGCTGCTTGCGTACGGGGTGCATCAAACCTCCTTGCCGGCGCCCGGGGCGTTTCCGCCGCTGCGCCTGATTTGTCCTTCCAGTTGCCGCAGGAAGCGCTTTTCACGGCGCCGCGGTGCGAACAGAATAAATACGATGACCCCAAGTGTAATCAGATAGGCGGACCAGACAAAGACGCCGTGGCCATCCATCTCCAGGGCCGCGGCCAGGGATTCAAAATACATCAGTCAGACTCTCCGGATCCCGCCAGCCGCCGCACCCAGGCCGTTCGCCGCTCGCGCTGCAGAAGCTCCGCACGCATGTTCAGCAGCATCGCACAGGTGAACAATGCGTAGAATGCAGTGATCATGAACAACAGTGGATACAGCATGCTCGGATCAATGGTCGTGCCTCCGGTGAACTTGATCGAAGCCGGCTGATGCAGGCTGTACCACCAATCTACAGACTTATAAATGATGGGAATGTTCACCGTGCCCACCAGACTCAGCACCGCACAGGCCTTGGCCGCCAATTCCTTGTTTTCGTAAGCTTCGTACAGGGCTACCACCCCGAGGTAAAGAAAGAACAGAATCAGCATGGAGGTGATGCGGGCATCCCACACCCAGTAGGTACCCCAGGTGGGCTTGCCCCAGATGCTGCCGGTCACCAGGGCCACAAAGGTCAGGGCGGCGCCGACCGGCGCGCTGGCGCGCATCGCTACATCCGCCATTTTCATCCGCCAAATGAGACTGACGGCACCGGCTATGGCCATGACGTAGTAGCCTGCAAGGGCGACCACCGCCGCCGGCACGTGAATGTAAATGATCCGATAGCTGTTACCCTGGCGGAAGTCGGGCGGCGTGAACAAAACCCCCCACACCGTCCCAACCACCAGCGCTACCACGGTGATGGGCAGCAGCCAACGCAGAATGGACCCGGACAGACGATACAGCCAGGGCGGAGAACCAAACTTGTGAAAGAGAGACCACATAGGCGGGAGATTATACAGCGACCCGGGCGCCGAACAATGTGATTCGGCGGAAATCGCTCAGGTGTCGACGCTGATGCGCAGTCCGGCGGCAATCGCCAGCGGCGCCAGTGCCAGCGCCAGACACAGCATCGCGCCGAGAATCGCCAGGTAGGGAGCGGCCGGGGTCCCCGCCAGTGCCGCCTGCACTGCGCCGCTGCCGAAGATGAGCACCGGCATGTAGAACGGGAGAATCAGCAGGGAAATCAGCATGCCGCCGCGTCGCAGCCCGACCGTGAGCGCGCCGCCGATCCCCCCCACAAGGCTAAGGACCGCGGTGCCCAGCAGAAGGCTGCCCGCCAGTGCGGGAATGGCGGCAGGTGCGAGCCCAAGCATCAAGGCAAACAGGGGCGAGAGCAGCCCGAGCAGAAAGCCGGTCAACAGCCAATGGGCAAACACATAGGCCAGCACCGAAAAGTACAGGGGCTGGGGCGCCAGCAGCAGCTGCTCGAGGCTGCCATCCTCGAAGTCGCCGCGGAACACGCCCTCGGAGGTCAGGAGGTTCGACAACAGCGCCACGATCCAGAGAATACCCGGGGCAAAAGCAGCGAGGGTGTCCGGTGCGGGCCCCAGCCCCAGAGGAAAGAGGGCAATCACCATGGCAAAGAACAGCAGCGGGTTACCAAGCTCCACCGGCCGCCGCAGACCCAGCACCAGCTGTCGTCGCAACAGCCGGAGGCAGAATGTGGCAGCGCTGGCGGCCCTCATTGCAGCAGGCCCGTGGCGAGGTCCAGGCGCAGCAGCGGATGCGCTACTGCGACCTGCTGATGGGAGGTCAGCAGCACGGAACCTCCTGCGGCCAGATGCAGCGCGAGATGCGCCTCCAGCGCGGCGACGCCGCCGCGATCGATGGCGGTAAAGGGCTCATCCAGCAACCATAGAGGCGCCCTGGACAGATACAGCCGCGCCAGATTCACCCGGCGGTGCTGGCCCGCGGAGAGAGTATGGCTGGGCACGTCCTCGTAGCCATACAATCCCACTGACGCCAGTGCCCGATCAATTTCCTCGGTGTCGAATTGCGCCTCCCCTGCTATATGCCAGGCGAGATTCTCCCGCGGCGTCAGGAGCCCCTTGACCGCGCTGTGATGCCCGAGAAACAGCTGCGGGACGTGGCGGCTCACCCGGCCAGTGAAGCCATAGCGGGACAGCCCCCCCAATATCCGCAGCAGGCTGGTCTTGCCGGCGCCATTGGCACCCTCGATCTGCACCAATTCACCTGGCCCCACACGAAGATCAACGGCATTGAACAGCTGGCGGCCGCCACGCTCCAGGCCCAGGCCCTCCGCCTCCAGCAGTGCGCCGCCGGGTGCCAGCTGCACGTCCACCTAAAGGTTGACTGCGCGGATGGCGGGAAGATGCAGATCGCGATCAACCTCTGCGCGCAGTCCGCTGAAATCGAACAGCGCAGTATCCGCGAGCTGTGAGGGAGCGACATTACAGATACTGCGGAAGATGGTCTCCGTGCGCCCTGGGTATTGCCGCTCCCAGTCGTGCAGCATCTGCTTGATCTGCACCCGCTGCAGATTCTCCTGCGAGCCGCAAAGATTACAGGGAATGATGGGGAAGGCCTTGTAGTCGGCGTAGGCCAGCAGATCCTTCTCCTTGCAATACGCCATGGGCCGAATCACCACGTTGCGACCATCGTCGGACAGCAGCTTGGGCGGCATGGCCTTGAGACTGCCGCCGAAGAACATGTTCAAGAACAGGGTCTCGACAATATCGTCACGGTGGTGGCCCAGGGCAATCTTCGTGGCACCGATGTCCTGGGCGAAACCATAGAGACTGCCCCGACGCAGGCGCGAGCAAAGCCCACAGGTGGTCTTGCCCTCGGGAATCACCTCGCGAACGATGCTGTAGGTATCCTTCTCCAGAATGTAATAGGGAATGTCCAGCTGCGCCAGATAGGCAGGCAGCACCTCCTCCGGAAACCCGGGCTGCTTCTGGTCCAGGTTCACAGCCACCAGCTCGAAATCGATCGGCGCGTTGACGCGCAGCGCCAGCAGCACGTCCAGCATGGCATAGGAGTCCTTGCCACCGGACAGGCAGACCATCACCCTGTCACCGGCTTCAATCATGCTGTAGTCTGCAATCGCGTTACCCACATTGCGCCGCAATCGCTTCTGCAACTTGTTGAATTCCAGACGTTCTTTCCGGGAAAGTTCGCGCACGACCTGCCTGCTTCAACTGCCTGAGTGGCCGGGCATTTTACAGGCAGCGGGTTGTTTTTTCACCCGTTTCACTCGACAATATCGCCCCTTTGATCCCCATATACCCGACTCCCGAGGATTCACCGTCAATGAAAGCACCCGTTCGAGTGACCGTTACCGGCGCCGCCGGCCAGATTGGCTACGCGCTTCTGTTCCGCATTGCCGCAGGCAACATGCTGGGCGACGACCAGCCCGTCATCCTGCAGCTGCTGGACATTACACCGGCAATGGAAGCCCTGAACGGCGTCAAGATGGAACTGGACGACTGCGCCTTCCCGCTGCTGGCGGCTATCACTTGCACCGACGATCCGAACGTCGCCTTCAAGGATGCTGACTACGCCCTGCTGGTTGGCGCGCGCCCCCGCGGCCCGGGCATGGAACGCAAGGATCTGCTGGAAGCCAATGCCGCAATTTTTTCGGTACAGGGCAAAGCCATCAACGACGTCGCCAGCCGCAACATCAAGGTGCTGGTAGTGGGCAACCCGGCCAACACCAACGCCCTGATTGCCCAGCGTAACGCGCCGGACAT
>JBLRXF010000191.1:0-6353 GCA_047920875.1 Haliea sp.
CGCCGATCGAATACGGCGAGAAACCTGCCCCCGGGCGCCGGCGGTGGCCAGCACCAGATAGCGCGAAGCGAAGGTTACTGCAGCGGTGAGCCGTGGGCCCTTGTCGCCGAGGGCATCGCGAGTCACCTGGACCAGCAGCCGCTGCCCGACGCACAGCTGTTTCGCAATGGCTCCCGGCGTGGGCAAGTCGGCGCCAGTGAGCAGACCGTTGGCGCCGCCACCGATGTCGACAAAGGCGCTGTTCACCCCGGGCAGCAGCCGCTGGACCCTGCCAAGGTACAGGTTGCCAACCAGGCTTGGGCGATCCGCACGCTCCAGGTGCAGCTCCTGGGCCAGTCCTCCTGCGAGCAGCGCGACCCGCGTCAGACCGGCGCTGACACTGACCAGGAGCTCTTCATCCATCCAGGTGCCCCAGGGCAGTTGCAATACCGTGCCGGGTCAGCAATTGCCAGGTCTCAGCAAGCGGCAGTCCCACCACGTTGCTGTAGCTGCCTTCGATACTTCTGACCAGGGCCCCGCCCAGTCCCTGGATGGCGTAGCCGCCGGCCTTGTCCCAGGGCTCCGCCGTCGCCAGGTACTGCTCGCAGACCTCGCGACTCAGGGTCAGAAATGTCACGTGGGTCTCTACCTCTATAGCGGCCACGGCGTCCCCTGTCCACAGGCACACCGCGGTGATGACCGAGTGGGTGCGACCACTGAGACGCGCCAACATGGAGAGGCCGGCGAAGTGTTCGGCGGGCTTGCCCAGGATATCCCCGTCAATGACTACACTGGTGTCCGCGGCAAGCACAGGTGCCCCATCACCGCGGCGGCTGTGAACGGTAGCCGCCTTCTCCCGGGCTAAACGGGCGACGTAATCCCGGGCAACTTCTCCCGGGCGCACGCTCTCATCAATGGCGGGGACGTCAACAACGTAATGGACACCGAGGCGGCTCAACAGTTCATGCCGGCGCGGCGAAGCTGAAGCCAGAACCAGCGTTGGCATATCAGCTGATCCGGTAGTGGCGGCGCAGGCCGCGCAAGAGATGGAGCACACCGGGCCACAACAGGGCGCTGGACACCGCCGGCAGCAGGAACAGCAGGCTGCGCGCGCCGGCGCCTTCCAGGTTCTGCACCCATTGCCCAATCAACTGGTGCAGGCCGATCAGCAGGAACACGACGCCGCACTGCTGCCACAGGCTGAACACGCGCAGACGCTGGTAAACCAGCAGTGAGCACAGCGCCAGCACCGACAGGGAAAATGCATTCTGCCCGAGCACCGCCCCCTCAAGGGCGTCCACCAGCACGCCGACAAGCAGCGCGGTGAAAATACCCACACGATGAGGCAGGGCGATACACCAGTAGATCAGCACCAGGGCAACCCACTCGGGACGGGCCCACAGCAGCCACTGGGGCAGGGGCAGTACCGCAAGCACCGCCGCCACCAGGAAACTGGCTGTGAGGATCGTGAAAATCAGCAGGTTGCCTGCCGTCACCGCTCAGGACTCCGCGGCCGCGGGTACGGATTCCTCAGGCACCCCGACAAAGACCAGCAGCACATGGCGACTGCGGTTCAGGGCCGCACTGGGGCGAGCAATGACGCGGGCAAAAGGTTGGCCGGGGTCGCGCTCAACCAGCACCACTTCGCCTACTGGATAGCCCACGGGGAAACGGCCACCCAGACCGGAACTGACCAGAAGATCACCCTCCTGGATATCCGTGGTTGCGGAAATATGCTGGACCTCGAGGGCATCAAGGGAGCCCGTGCCCTCGGCAATCGCGCGCACGCCGTTGCGGTTGACCTGTACCGGGATCGAGTGGGTGAGGTCGGTCAACAGCAGCACGCGCGAGGTGAACTCGCCAACATCGATCACCTGGCCCATGAGCCCATCGGCATCGATCAGCGGCTGGCCAGGGTAGACGCCATCCCGTGCTCCCTTGTTGAGAACCAGCTGATGCCTGACCGGGTCCGGCGACACCCCGATCAGCTCGGCGACCAGCACGTCGTTGCGCAACATCGCAGTCGAGTTAAGCAGCCCGCGCAGGCGCGTGTTCTCAGCCTGCACCGAAGCCATCTGCAGCGAGCGCCCCTGCAAGAGCAGATTTTCCCGCTGCAGGCGCTCGATATCTTCCAACAGCTGTCGTCTGGCGCGGATATTGCTGTCCTGCCAGGCACCGAGGCTGGCGGGAATATCAGCCACCCAGATCACCGGCGCGGTTACCGTGTCCAGTAGAGCCCGGGTCTGGCCGAGGCTGTTGAAACGCAGATCGGCGGCAATCAGGCACACCACCACCAGGGTGGCCAGCAGTATGCGCAGACCGAAGTGAGATTCCTTGACAAATAGCGGCTTGATGGCAGCGCCCGCGAAAGCTTACTCGGTAGAGAGCAGATCAATGGTGTGACGATCCATCTGTTCCATGGCTCGACCGCCACCCCGTGCCACGCAGGTCAGGGGATCGTCCGCCACGATGACAGGCAGACCGGTTTCCTCGGAAATGAGCCGGTCCAGATCCCGCAGCAGCGCGCCACCGCCAGTCAAAACAATACCGCTCTCGGCGATGTCGGCTGCCAGCTCCGGAGGCGACTGCTCCAGCGCCGATTTCACTGCCTGAACAATAGAGGAAAGAGGATCCGCCAGCGCCTCGAGAATCTCGTCGCTGTTGAGGGTGAAGCTGCGTGGAACCCCTTCCGCCAGATTGCGTCCGCGCACATCGATTTCCCGCAGTTCACTGCCGGCAAAGGCGCAGCCTATTTCCTGTTTGATCCGCTCTGCGGTGGCATCGCCAATCAGGCTGCCGTAGCGCCGGCGGACGTGAGACACAATGGCTTCGTCGAAACGATCACCGCCGATACGCAGAGAATCCCGGTACACCACCCCGTTGAGGGAAATGATTGCAATTTCAGTGGTACCGCCGCCAACATCGACTACCATGCAGCCGCTGGCCTCTTCCACATCCAGGCCGGCACCAATGGCCGCGGCCATCGGCTCCTCGATCAGGCGCACTTCCCGGGCCCCGGCACTCAGGGCAGATTCGCGGATGGCGCGACGTTCAACCTGCGTGGACATACAGGGGACACAGACCAGGACCCGGGGGCTGGGTCGGATAAAACGGCTCTCATGCACCCGTGCAATAAAGTGCTGAAGCATTTTCTCGGTGACTTGAAAGTCTGCAATAACGCCGTCTTTCAACGGCCGGATGGCGGTGATGTTGCCGGGGGTGCGGCCGAGCATGCGCTTGGCCTCGGTACCCACTGCTTCAATGGTCTTGACCCCGTTGTGGAAGCGGATCGCGACCACCGACGGCTCGTTCAGTACGATTCCCTTGTCGCGCACGTAGATCAGAGTGTTCGCTGTGCCCAAATCGATAGAGAGATCGTTTGAGAACACTCCGCGCAGCTTCTTCAACATGAATTTTTACTACCTTGTGAATAGATCGGGGAACTCCGGATGCGGAGCTCTGCAAGCACCCCTTGCTGCCGGCCTCGCGGACCAGGACTGCCCTCGAATCAGAGGCGGCAATAGCATTATTCTACGGTGTGTGACTTAGCTCGCAACTGTATCAATCGCGGGGATTTTGAGCAAGGCGCAAATGTGATAAGTTTACGCCCCCGTCGTGCAGGCGGCAGAATGCAAACGGTAGCGAAGTCGATGACAGTACAGCAGGACGAGATAGAGAAAATTGCGGAGCTGGCGCGCATCCGCATCGCCCCGGAAGAGGCGGCCGAGGTTACCTCACGCATTGCCACTATCCTGACCCTGGTAGACCAGCTGCAGACGGTCGACACCGCAGGCGTAGAGCCCATGGCCAATCCCCTGGGTGCGGTTCAGCGACTGCGCGCGGACACCGTCACCGAGTCCGACCAGCGCGACGCTTTCCAGGGGATCGCACCGGCAGTGGAAAACGGCCTGTACCTGGTCCCCAAAGTCATCGAATAGCGGTTCCGCCGCCTCCAGGACATCACATGCATGAACTTTCAGTCGCCCAGCTCAGTATCGGGCTGCGCGAGCAACAGTTTTCCAGCGTTGAACTGACACACAGCTTCCTCGACCGCATCCGCTCTCTGGACGGCCACTACAACAGCTTCGTCACGGTCGATGAAGAGGGCGCTCTGGCGGCAGCAGCGGCGGCCGACGCGCGCCTGGCAGCAGGCGAAGCCGGCCCTTTGCTGGGCATACCGCTGGCGCACAAGGACATTTTCTGTACCCGCGGCGTCCGCACCAGCTGCGGCTCGAGGATGCTGGACAATTTCCTGCCTCCCTATGACGCTACCGTAGCCGCTCGCCTGCGGGACGCCGGTACCGTTATGCTGGGCAAGACCAACATGGACGAATTCGCCATGGGCTCCTCCAATGAGTCCAGTTTCTACGGTCCGGTGCGCAACCCCTGGCACAGTGACTACGTGCCGGGAGGGTCATCAGGAGGCTCCGCAGCGGCGGTTGCGGCCCGCCTTGCCCCCCTGGCAACGGGAACCGACACTGGCGGCTCAATCCGCCAGCCGGCGGCTTTTTGCGGCATCACCGGCCTCAAGCCCACCTACGGGCGGGTATCCCGGCTGGGCATGATCGCCTTTGCTTCCAGCCTCGACCAGGGCGGCCCCATGGCCCGCAGCGCGGAGGACTGCGCGCTGCTGCTGAATGCCATGGCCGGCTTCGACCCGCTGGACTCAACCTCCTCGGAACTGGCGGCAGAGGATTACAGCGCGGGCCTGCGGCAACCGCTGACAGGGCTGCGCATCGGCTTGCCCAGGGAATACTTCGGCGAGGGGCTGAATGCGGCCACCGGCGAGAGGATTCACGCGGCTCTGGCGCTGCTGGAGCAGCAGGGCGCGACCCTGGTGGACATCTCCCTGCCCCATACAGCGCTCAGTATTCCCACCTACTACATCATCGCCCCGGCGGAGGCTTCCACCAACCTGTCGCGCTTCGACGGTGTTCGCTACGGCTATCGCTGCGAGGCGCCCAGGGACCTGCACGATCTGTATACCCGCAGCCGGCAGGAGGGTTTTGGCGACGAGGTCAAGCGGCGCATCCTGGTGGGCACCTACGCCCTCTCCGCGGGCTACTACGATGCCTACTACAAGAAGGCCCAGCAGGTAAGACGCCTGATCCAGCAGGATTTTCTCAGCGCTTTCGAACAGGTCGATGTGATCGCCGGGCCCACCACCCCCGGCCCCGCCTTCGCCCTGGGCGCCAAAAGCAGCGACCCCCTGGCCATGTACCTGGAGGATGTCTACACCCTGGCCGTGAACCTCGCCGGCCTGCCCGGCATGTCGCTGCCCGCCGGACTGGTCAACGGCCTGCCCGTGGGCCTGCAGCTGATCGGCCAGCACTTCCAGGAGGCCCGCCTGCTCAACATCGGCCACCAGCTGCAGCAGGCCTCGGACTGGCACCTGCAGGCGCCTCCGCCTGTAGGAGCCCGCTCTGCGGGCGATAGCACTGTGGTAGCCCGCTCTGCGGGCGATGGCACTGTGGGAGCACGCTCTGCGGGCGATGGTTTTGGGTTCCCTCCGGCGTTATCGCCCGCGGAGCGGGCTCCCACAGCTGAGCAGGCTCCCACAACTGAGCGGGCTCCCACAGGAGGGCGGGCTCCCACAGCGGAGCGGGCTGCCACAGGAGACGCGCCATGAACTGGGAAGTGGTGATCGGGCTGGAGGTGCACCTGCAGCTGGCCACGCGCTCGAAGATATTTTCCGGTGCCGCCACCACTTTCGGCGCCGAGCCCAATACCCAGGCCTGCGCGGTGGACCTCGCCATGCCTGGCATGCTGCCCGTGCTCAACGAACAGGCCGTACGCTACGCGGTCATGTTCGGCCTGGGCATCGGCGCCGAGATCAGCTTGCGCTCGGTCTTCGACCGCAAGAACTACTTCTACCCGGACCTGCCCAAGGGCTACCAGATCAGCCAGTTCCAGCAGCCCATCGTTGGCCGCGGTGAATTCGAGATCCAGCTGGAGGACGGCAGCACGCGCCGCATCGGCATCACCCGCGCCCATCTGGAGGAGGACGCCGGCAAGTCCCTGCACGAAGACTTCCACGGCATGACCGGTATCGACCTCAACCGCGCCGGCACTCCCCTGCTGGAGATCGTCAGCGAGCCGGATCTGCGCAGCGCCGAAGAAGCGGTGGCCTACCTCAAGACCCTCCACAGCCTCGTCACTTACCTCGGCATCTCCGACGGCAATATGGCCGAAGGCTCCATGCGCTGCGACATCAACCTGTCTCTGCGTCGACCGGGCAGCTCCACCCTCGGTACTCGCGCGGAAATCAAGAACGTCAACTCCTTCCGCTTCGTGGAAAAGGCGATTCGCTTCGAGACCGAGCGCCAGGCCGACATCCTCGAGAGCGGCGGCCAGATCGTACAGGAAACCCGGCT
>JBLRXF010000192.1:0-6238 GCA_047920875.1 Haliea sp.
CAGCAGTTCGCTTATCAACCAACAGTAGCATTGGCAGTACCTGCCCTGTGGCCAAAATGCATGAACCAGCCACAGGGCACAATCCTGTTTTGTGTCTACAATCAAAGCGGAGAATCGGAAAGGAGGCCGCATGAAATACCCGCCACTGGAACACAAACTGAGAACTTACCGTTTCGAGCAGCTGCAGACGAGGCACCTGCTGCGCTATTGGTTTCATGGAATCATCGCCCTGATCAGTGTTATGGCGTTGCTGGTCGCCTTGTTCAGGGAACAGCTGTTACCGGCAGTGTTTCTCGTATTTACAGCAGTGGGCTTCGCCCTGCTTAATCTCGTGGCGGGGCATCTGGCGCGAAAGCGGGCTCTGGAGGCGCTGCAGAGAGAACTCCCGCAGGGAGAAACCTATGAGCCGCCTCAGGAAGTACTTTGACCCGCTGGCGAGGGTGTGGCTGGCTAGGTCTTTGCTCGTCGTTGGCAGTATGTGCTTGCCGGGCTATGTGGTGTCCGCGGATGCTGGCAGTTTCCGCAACTGGGTAACGCTGCGCGATGCAGGCGTGGTCCGTCAGGCGCGCGATTTCTCCTGCGGTGTGGCGGCGCTTGCAACCTATCTCACGTATTACCTGCAGTCTCCGGTCACTGAAGCAGAGCTGCTGGCACTCTTGGACCGGCATGGCGATGAATGGGCATTGCCCGCGGACTGGCGCGAGCGGGGCGTGTCCTATGCCGTGCTCCTGCAGCTGGCGCAGTATCACGGATTGCAGGGCGCCGGTATGGCGGTTGCGCCGGATCTGCTGGGGGCGCTCACGGTGCCTGCGATCGTGCGCCTTGAAGTTCACGGCATCGCGCATTTCAGCGTTCTCCGGGGTGTTAACGACCGGGGTCAGGTGCAGCTGGCGGACCCTTCCTGGGGTAACCACCGCATGAGCCGGGAGGCATTTTTGGCTCTGTGGGCAGATCCCGACCGCGGTGGAGACACGGGGACCCTCATGCTATTCCAGCCCGGTCCCGGTAGTCCCCTGCAGCCGGATACCTCCTGGTTCGGCGTCGATGAGCGTCAGCCGCTGCTGCGCCCGCCGGCCTAGCGGGGCCATAATGATGGACTGCCAACGCCGGCGGCGTTGACAATCGCCCACCGCTATCCAACCATGACCTGGTCTGGTGCCCCCGGTGCCTCTGTGAAAATGAGTGGAGTGTTCCCTTGCCGATGAATATCAGCCACGCAGTTCTGCTTGGCACCGCACTGGTGCTGTCCTCTGCCCACACTGGCACCACTGCTGCCGTCGTGCCACAGGCCGCCGCTGCGCAGGTGTCGCTGGCGGATGAGCGCCTGCAGCAACTCTACGAAGCTGAATATGCCCGGCGTCAGCAGGAGCTGGGCCAGGTGCGTGACGGCAAGGGAGGCTGGCGCCCGGGGGCCTACCTGCCGCGGGTGGATGCGGACAGTCAGGCCAGGCGCCTCGCTCGCTGGGAGAGCAGTCTGGCAGAGCTGGCGGCCATTCCCGCGACCGCGTTGAGCCCGGAGGCTGCCATCAATGCCGCGGTATTCAGGCAGATTGTTACCACCCTTGCGGACGAGGTTCGCTATCGCAGCTATGAAGCGCCGCTGAATTCGGACACATTCTTCTGGACCGGCTTGTATCCGCGGCTGGGTGGTTTTGACAGTGAGGAGGCCTACCGCGATTATCTGGCCCGCCTCGGCGAGCTGCCGCGGTTCTTTGCCGAACACAAGGCCAATATGCGTGCAGGGCTGGCCCGTGGCTACAGCGTGCCGCGCATTACCCTGCAGGGACGCGAGAATTCCATCGAGTCCTATCTGTTGCCGGGAGAGGAAAATCCTTTCTGGTCGCCGATGCAGTCGCTGCCTGCATCCATTCCCGGTGACCGGCAGCAGGCGCTGCGCGCTGAGCTGCGGGCCGTGATTGAGGAAGCGGTAGTGCCTGCTTACGCGGATCTGCTGCAGTTCATGCGTGAGGACTATTTGCCGAATACCAGAGAAACTCTGGCCGCGCGTGACCTGCCTGATGGCCCGGCCTTCTACCAGGCACAAATTCGCAACTTCACCACGCTGGATTTCACCGCGGAAGACATTCACGCGGTGGGTGTGCAGGAGGTGGCGCGGATCCGTGCCGAGATGGAGGCGACGCGTGAGGCAGCTGGGTTCGAGGGTGACATGCCGGCCTTCCTGGAATTTCTGCGTACCGACCCCCAGTTTTACGCCAAGACCCCCCGGGAGCTGCTGTCCTTTACCGCCTGGGTTGCCAAGCGGGTAGACGGCAAGCTGGCGGACAACCTTGGCTTCCTGCCGAGGCGGCGTTACACGATTCTACCGGTGCCTGATGCCATCGCGCCGTTCTACACCGGCGGGCGCGGTGGCCTGGACAGCTGCCTGTTCAATACCTATGACTTGCCTTCGCGGCCGCTATATACCCTGACCGCGCTGACCCTGCACGAGTGCGCCCCAGGCCACTCACTGCAGGCGGCGATAGCCCAGGAAGCGCCAGGCAACATCCCTGAGTTCCGGGCCAACAATTACTTTTCCGGTTACGGTGAGGGCTGGGGACTCTATACCGAGTGGCTGGGTGTAGAGATGGGTGTTTACGATACGCCCTATGAGCATTTCGGGCGGCTGTCCTATGAAATGTGGCGGGCAGCGCGGCTGGTGATTGATACCGGTTTGCACCACTACGGCTGGACCCGGGAGCAGGCTCAGGCCTACCTGCGGGATAATACCGCACTGTCCGAGCACGAGTTGACTACGGAGATTGATCGCTATATTTCCTGGCCGGGACAGGCCCTGGCCTACAAGCCGGGCGAGATGCTGATCAGGCGCAAGCGGGCGGAGGCGGAAGCTGCTCTCGGCGAGGACTTCGACAAGCGCTATTTCCACGATGTGATCCTGGGTCTGCGCTCAGTGCCTTTGCCGGTGCTGGAGCAGGAGCTGGATCGTTGGATAGCAGAGGGAGGACCCAACCCTTACGCGGGATTGGTGTTCTAGAACAAGAAAGGCGACCCGGAGGTCGCCTCGGCAAGTCAGGCAGGTTTTCAGACGCCCGGCAGGATAACGGTATCGATGACGTGGATAACGCCGTTCGACGCCTTGATATCGGTAGTGACGACGATGGCATTGTTGATCTGCACACCGGCCTCCGTCACTGCAATGCTGATATCTGCGCCGTTGACGGTGGTGGCCTCGGTCAGTTCGACCACGTCCTTGGCGTACACTTTGCCCGCCACGACGTGGTAGGTGAGAATATCCACCAGCTGTTGCTTGTTGGCCGGCTCGAGCAGGCTTTCCACGGTGCCTGCGGGCAATTTGGCAAACGCCGCATTGGTTGGTGCAAAGACGGTGAAGGGGCCTTCACCTGACAGCACATCAACCAGCCCGGCTGCCTGAACTGCGGCCACCAGGGTAGAGAAATCTTCGTTGCCTGCTGCCACCTCGACGATGTTTGACGTCGTCATTTCACCCTCGCTGTGGTGTCCCGCGCTTGCCGCGCCTGCGCCCAGGAGGCTGGCACAAAACGCAAATACTGTCAGAAAACGTGTCGCAGTAATCATGGTTGGATCCTTTCATAAGAGTGGATTCAGGGTGCCGTTGTAAATGCACAGGGAGAGTACGGGTGTGAGTGAGGCGTGGACCGACGCTGTCGCGGTTGTGCCCACCTGCGGCGGCGGGGCCAGCCGGTAGAGTGGCGCCCGGCGCTGCAGGCCGGACGCTGGCTGTGACTCAGATGGCCTTGCTGCGCTCTTTGATGGTGACGTTCAGAGTCTGGTCATTGAGGCTGTAGTCCACCGGCACGTCAATCAGATGTACACCGGGCTCTGCCAGGCAGGCCTTGATTCTGGGCTGCAATTCCTCGGTAGAGCCTACTCGCCAGCCTTTGGCGCCGTAGGCCTCGGCGTAGGCGACAAAGTCAGGGTTGCCGTAGTCCAGGCCGTAGTTGGCAAATTTCATGTTGGCCTGCTTCCACTTGATCATGCCATAGGCGTCGTCGCGCAAGATGATGACCACAATGTGCAGCTTGAGACGCACGGCGGTCTCCATCTCCTGGCTATTCATCATGAAGCCGCCGTCGCCGCAGACTGCAATCACTGCCCGTTCCGGGTATACCATTTTCGCCGCCATGGCCGAGGGCAGCCCGGCGCCCATGGTTGCCAGGGCGTTATCCAGCAGCAGTGAGTTGGGGAAAGCGGCTGGATAGTTGCGTGCAAACCAGATTTTGTAGACGCCATTATCCAGGGTCACAATGCCATCCCGGGGCAGGGCGCCGCGAACATCCTTGACGAAGCGCTCGGGCAGTATCGGGAAGCGGTCGTCGTCCTCCAGTTCGCGGCGGTGCGTCAGGTAGGCCGCATGTACTTCCCGGAAAAAGTCAAAATCCCACTGCGATTGCACGGTGACCCTGTCCTTCAGCTGCCAGATGCTGTTGGCGATGTCGCCGACCACTTCCAGCTGGGGGAAGTATACCGGGTCGACGGCCGCCGACTGGAAGTTGATGTGCACGACCTTGGCGCCCCCGTGGCGCATGAAGAAGGGAGGCTTCTCCACCACGTCGTGGCCGACGTTGAGGATCAGGTCCGCTCTGGCCAGGGCCCGGTGGATAAAGTCGTTGTCCGAGAGCGCCGTGTTGCCGAGAAAAAGCTCGCCGTGTTCATCCAGCACGCCCTTGCCCATCTGGGTGGTGATAAAGGGAATGCCGGTCTTGTCGACAAACTCCCGCAGCATTTTGCAGGTGAGCTTGCGGTTGGCGCCTGCGCCGATCACCAGGACCGGGCTCTTGGCCTGCTCAATCATCGCCACGGCGGCATTGATCGCCTTGTACTCGGCGATCGGCCGACGCACGGTGCTGGCGGGGATCAGGGGTGCGCTGGTCTCCTCCGCGGCGATGTCCTCCGGCAATTCAATGTGCACCGCCCCAGGGCGTTCTTCTGACGCCAGGCGGAAGGCCTCGCGCACCACTGAGGGAATGCGGTCGCCGCTGACGATCTGGGTAGTGAACTTGGTGATCGGGCGCATCATGTCGACGGCATCAATGACCTGGAAGCGGCCCTGTTTGCTGGTCTTGATCGGCTTCTGGCCGGTGATCATCAGCATCGGCATCGCGCCCAGCTGCGCATAGGCGGCGGGAGTGACCAGATTGGTGGCGCCGGGCCCGAGAGTGGAAAGGCACACGCCCACCTTGCCCGTCAGTCTGCCATAGGTGGCAGCCATGAAGCCCGCGCCCTGCTCATGGCGAGTCAGAATCAGCTTGATCGAGGATTCCCGCAGCGACTCCAGCAGGTCGAGGTTTTCCTCGCCGGGAATGCCGAAAATGTATTCCACGCCCTCGGCTTCCAGCGCCTTGATCATCAGGTCCGATGCTTTCATGGTTGCCTTCCCCTCACTTGGGCTTGCTCGGCACCGGATGTGGTGGTCAAGCAGCAGAGTTCACCATAGCACCAGTTCGGCGCGCGCGCCTGTTACAGGCCCGAATTCCCTGTCTCAAGCTTGCGGTACAGTGATCGCAGGCTGATGCCGGCGATGGCAGCAGCCTCTTCCTTGTTGCCCTTGCAGTGGCGCAGCAGAGCCTGCAGGTATTGCTGTTCCCGGGTTCTGAGGTCTGTCCATGCTTCCGGGTGCAGAGCGGTGATGTCGGCGTCCGCAGCAATGGCGGGGCCTGGTACCGCGAGGCAGCGCGCAATGACCCGGGCATCGATGACATTGCCGTGGGCAAAAATAATGGCGCGTTCAAGGATATTGCGCAGTTCACGGATGTTGCCGGGGAAGGCCTCCTGGCTGAGTCTGCGGATGGCGGAGTCGGTCAGGTGCAGACGCTTGGTGCCGCTCAGCTTGCCAAGTATGGAGCGCGCCAGCAGGGGCAGGTCTTCGCGTCGTTCACGCAGGGAGGGCAGGTGCACGGGGAAGGCGTTGATCCGGTAGTACAGGTCGCGGCGAAACTCGCCTCGATGGACCATGGCAGACAAGTCCATGTGGGTGGCGCAGATAAGGCGGAACTCCGCGCTGCGCAGCTCGGTGCTGCCCACCGGCCGGTAGGTGCCGGTCTCCAGCAGGCGCAGCAGCTTGATCTGCATGCCCAGCGGCACATCGCCGATTTCATCGAGGAACAGGGTGCCCTGGTGAGCGGCTTCGAGCAGGCCGGCTTTGCTCTGGGTGGCGCCGGTAAACGCGCCCTTGACGTGACCAAACAGCTCACTTTCGAACAGGGTCTCGGCGAGGCCGGCGCACTCCACCGTGACCAGG
>JBLRXF010000193.1:0-6221 GCA_047920875.1 Haliea sp.
CATGTCGCGAGTGGATGAAGTGCGTTCGGTCAGTACGCTGCTGCGTGACCTGGTCGATAGCACCGCTCGCGGTGCCGGTGGCAGCGACGGCCTGACCCTGGGTGGCGGCCCCATGGATTCGGCCTTCTTCGGGGGCACGGCGGCCGAGCTGGTATTCAAGGCCAACATCATGTTCGGCGAGAATTTTGGTGGCCAGTACCTGCTGCGCCTGGCCCGCGAGGACGGTGATCTGGTACTGCGCTGGCAGGAGTCCCGGGGCGATGATCGCAATGCCCGCTGGGACGACACGCCGTCGCGGGTCATGGTTCGGGGCTTGCAGGCTTTCGAGGTCGCTTACCGTCCCAACCACGGCGAGGACTGGGTGCCGGAGTTGCAGCCCGGCGGAGCGGTTCCCGCCGCTCTGCGTCTGCGTCTGCGCAGCCGGGATCGGTTCTGGCCAGAGCTGATCATGGGCGTCCGGCGATGAGTCATGCCAGGCAGCGGGAATATTCCGGGGCCCCGGGACGTCTAGGAGGTTCCCAGCGCGGAGTCGCGCTGGCGATGGTGGTGTGGTTCATCGCCGCCATGTCCCTGCTGGTCGTGGGTATCGTCTCCGAAGCCCGCACGGATGTGCGCATGGCCCAGACGCACGTTGCCCGCGCCAAAGCGGCGGCGGCCGGTGACGGCGCAATCAATCTGCTGTTGGCGCAGCAGGGGCAATTGCGCGAGCAGCAGGGCACGATCCCGGGCCTGGTGGAAGAGCCAGTGCTGGAGGCCGCCTTCACTATCGGTGAGCTGCCGGTGCAGGTGCGCATGGTGCCGGTCAGCCGGCTTCTGGATCTGCGCAGCGCCGGTCCGGCACAGCTGGCAGAATTGTTTGCCAGCGCCGGTGGTTTGGACCGCGGTGATGCCCAACGCCTGGCCAACACTGTGGTACAGTTGCGCAACTCAAGCGGCGGTCCGCGGCTGCAGGCAGTGGAGGAGTGGCTGCGCGTGCCGGGCTTCGACCGCGCCCTGCTGGATGCGCTTCGCGACGACATCCGCATGGACGACGGCGCATCCTATCGCCTCGATGCGCTGCTGGAGTACAACGGGCGCCCCTGGCTGCGGCGGCGCTGGGTCTCCCTGCAGGGGGGGATGGACGGCTCCGGCCTGCCTTGGCAGACCACGCGTACGGAGGCCCCCAGGGTGCCCGGTAACACAATAACTGCAGGAGAGCGCTAGGCGCCATGCTCGACCGATCGCAACAATGGCACCTGTTCGGCTACGACATGCGCCGCATTGGACACCATTGGCAAGTGGCCTGGGCCGAATTCCTCTGGGGGGAGCGCTCCCCGGTGCGCGCTCGCCTGGACGATATCGTCAGCGTGGAGGGTGAGGAGGGCGGCCGCTGCTATCACGCGGGGGTACCCGTTACCGCTGGCGAGGCCACCTGCCGGGCAATCTGCCTGCCCGATGCGCTGGTGTTGTTCCGGACTCTGACCCTGCCGCGGGCCGCTGAGGATGAGCTGCAGTCCGTGATGCAGCTGGAAGTGGCGGCCAATAGCCCGTTTCCCGCGAGTGACACCGCGGCCGGTTGGTCGCTGGTGGAGCGTAGCGACCGCGGCCTGCAGGTGGAGCTGGCAATAGTGTCCCGCAGCGCGGCCATGCGCTACCTGGGCCAGCGTTACGATATCCATGATGTGCATGCCCGGGAAATCTGGGCACTGGCCGGCGACCGCCCCATTGTTCTGCGCGGCTTCGGTGAGGGAGAGCGGCTGGCCCGCTACCAGCGGCGCCTGTTGCGCATCGCGACCCTCCTGGGCGGGGGCCTGTTGCTGCTGCTGCTGATCCTGGCCCTCGCAGCCGGCGGCAAGTACCTCGAACTGCAGCAGTACGAGGCCCTCGCCGCTCGGGTTGAGCAGGAGGCGGCGGAGGTGACCCGGCAGCGGGAATCCCTGTCGGCCGCCAACCAGACCATCATCGCCGTTAACGACTACCTGCGCGAATACCCGGACCCCCATGCCATGCTGGCCCTGCTCACCCGCCTCCTCGGCGATGATGCCCATGTCGCCCAGTTCACCCTGCGCGGCCTCGATCTGCGCCTGCGGGGCCGGGCACAGGACGGCGCCGGCGTCGTGCAAGCGCTCACCCGTCAGCCCGAGTTTGAGGAGGTGGCCGACCAGGGCATTGCCGCCGTGGGCAATACCGGCTTCGAACAGTTCAACGTCAACATCCGCCTGCGCGAGGTGACGCCGTGAACTGGCTGCGCGACAATCCCCGCTACGCCGTGATGGTGCTGGGAACGCTGGCGCTGCCCATGCTGCTGCTGCTGTACCTCGCGGTTGGCCTGCTCGGAATCCGCGGCGAGTACCAGGCGGAAGTCGAACGTCTCGAGCCGCGCATCGCGCGCCTGCAGGGCCTGCTCAATCGCGAGGAGGATGTGCGCCGGGCTGCCAGCACCGTGGGTTCCGATGTGCTGGACCTCGTGTATCCCGCGACCGACGACTCGGGTGCCGTGGCCGCCAATCTGCAGAAAAATGTGCGGGAAATTCTGGCGGCGGCCGGCCTGTCGGTCAGCAACAGTCAGATCCTGCCGCTGCGTGAACAGGAGGGCTTCGACCGTATCGCGGTCAAGCTGACAGCCAGCGGTGATCTGCCCGCCCTGGATACGGCGCTGGCGGACCTCAACGCCTATTTGCCGCTGCTGCTGGTTGAATCCATCGAGATCTGGCCCAACCGCAGCGCGCGCCGTGGCCAGGAAGAGGACACCCAGACCGTGACCGCCACCTTGCAGGTATTGGCCTTGAGGGTGCGGGCGTGATGTCGCTCGCGCGGCTGGCTGACCGTTACCGGGTGCAGCAGGACCCGCTGCGCAGCGAACGGCGCATTGAGCTGGCCTGTCTGGTTCTGGCGTTGATGCTGTTGCTGCAGCTTGTCTGGGTCGCCGCTCGCGCCATGGTGCCGCCAAGCCCGGCGCCAGTGGAACCCGCGGCCTCGTCCCTGACGGTGGCGGATCAACTGGCCCGGCGTGCTGTCGGCACCCAGGCCAGCGCTGATCTGCGCGAGCGGCCCCTGTTCTGGGAGGGACGCCGCGCGGTCGCGGCCGCCGATTCCCAGGCGGTGCCAGTGCGTAGTGGGCGAGCCCCTCGCTTGCAGGGCGTGCGCCTGCTGGGGGTGTTCGGCGCTGGCGACAGCGGCGGTATCATTGCCCTGGTGGAGAATCGGCAGCAGCGCATCCAGGTAGGGGAAGAGCTGTCAGGCTGGACCCTGCAGGCGGTCACGGCCGATGGCGCGACCCTGGTCAATGATGGCGCAACAGAAATCCTGGATCTGCAGCGCAGCTCCGGCAGTATTACCGTGGCGAAGCCGGCGGCAGCGCCTGCGGCAACATCGGCGCCGGCAGCAGATGACGATGGGGAGCTGACCCTGGGCGGGCGGCGGTGAACCCCGGTATCAATAAACAAGGAATGATTATGTCGCGACGGCCCTTTACCCTGCTGATGTTGGTGCCCCTGCTGGCCAGCTGTTCGCTGCTGGACAACCAGTTTCGAGGTCAGTCGCACCAGCCCCAGACGGCGGCGCCCGCGGCACCCGTGGCGGAAACCCCCGAGCTCGCGCGCGACGCCGCTGCCCTGGCTGCCGCCAGCGAGGAGCGGGTGCAGCCGGTGCTGTATCGCGGTACCGACAACCAGATTCGCCTGCCCGCGCAGCGCGATCCGGTGCGCCTGATCGGCGACGATGTCAGCCTGAACTTCGAGGAGGCGCCCTTGGGTGAGGTGGTACACGCCGTGCTGGGTGACATCCTCGGCATGGACTACATTCTCGACCACCCGGTACAGGGCAAGATAACCCTGCGCTCACGGACTCCGATTCCCCGCGACCAGCTGCTGCAGATCCTGGAGTCCCTGCTCAAGGCCAATAATGTACTGATGGTGCGCGGCAGCGACGGCCGCTATCTGATTACCGGCTCCCAGCAGGCTACGCGCCTGGCGCCGCGGCTGTCCAATCCGCGGGATCCTGGGGCGGGCTACAGCACCGTGGTGGTGCCGCTGCGCTACGTGAGTGCCTCCAATATGGCCCAGATCCTGCGCCCCGTCGCGGAGGAACAGGCTTTTCTGCGCGTCGACAACACCCGCAACCTGCTCATCCTCGCCGGCACCCGCGACCAGGTCGACGGTTGGCTGGATATGGTTGACACCTTTGATGTGGATTTGCTCAAGGGCATGTCTGTGGGCCTGTTTACCCTCGAGCACAGCCGCGTGCTGGAGACCGCCGCGGTGCTGGAGGGCATGCTGGGAGGCGATGGAGCCGAAGATTTTGGCGCCCTGGTCAAGATTATTCCGGTAGAGCGGCTCAATAGTCTGCTGATCGTCACACCGCGCGCCCATTACCTCGATACAGTGCAAACCTGGATCGAACGCCTGGATTCGCGCCCGGACTCCCGTTTCGAGAAGCGCTTGTACGTCTATCCGGTGCAGAACACCACCGCCAGTCGACTGGCGGACTTGATCAGCACGATTTACGCGGGAGGCAGTGCTGGTGGCGCTGGCACAGCTGCCCGGCAGACCGATCGCGGCGGCGACCGCGGCGTGGCTCCGGGCATGTCCATGGAGTCCATCGGTTCCGGCGGCAGCGCTGGCTCTGGCTCCAGTTTGACTGGTGGCAGCGGCAGCACGGGCGGCAGCTTCGGCAGTGCGGGCAGCAACAACACCCGCAGCGCGGGCACCAGCGCGGCGGTGCTCGGCGGCGACGGTGACGGGGAGGTCGCCGATGTGAGGGTGGTGGCCGACGAGGAAAACAACTCCCTGATGATCTACGCCACCGGCAAGCAGTACGACCTGATCAAGGACGCGCTCAAGCAGCTGGATGTCATCGCCACCCAGGTGATCATAGAAGCCAGTATTCTCGAGGTGAGCCTCACCGACGAGCTGCGCTATGGCCTTGAATGGACCTTCAAGAACGGCCTTGGCAGCGATTACGACGGTCTCGGCCAGTTCGGCAACAGCGCTGGCGGGCCCTCCGCCACCTCGCCGGGATTCTCCTATACGGTCACCAATTCCCTGGGCGATATCAGCGCGGTGCTGAACGCGCTCTCGGAAGATTCCCTGATCAACGTGATTTCCTCGCCCTCGGTGATGGTGCTGGACAATCACGCTGCCTATATCCACGTTGGCGACCAGGTGCCGGTGCAGCAGGGCACGTCAACCACCGACGGTGGCCGCGTGACGGAGAATATCGTCTACCGCGACACGGGCGTGAAGCTGATGGTGAAGCCGTCCGTGAATGCGGGGCAGCTGGTGACCATGGATGTGGAGCAGTCGGTCACGGATGTCGGCTCCATCGACTCCGCCACGGGCCAGCGCACTTTCCTGGAGCGCAACATCATGAGCCGGGTGGCAGTGCGTTCCAACGAGTCGGTGGTGCTGGGGGGCCTGATTCGCGAGAATGCCGCCAATACCGATTCCGGAATACCGGTGCTGCATCGGGTGCCGTTCCTGGGTACCCTGTTCGGCACCACCAACCGCAGCAACCGTCGCACGGAGCTGCTGGTGATCATCACGCCCAGGGTCATCAACAACGAGCAGGAGCTGCGCGACGTCAGCAACGAGCTGCGCTCCCGGGTACGGCACATGGAGTTGATCCGGGAACCGGTGGTGGTTGAGTAGCCCTCGATGCTGGTGTCTATCCACATGCCCAAGACCGCCGGGCTCAGCTTCCGGGCCACGCTGGAGCGGCACTACGGCACCGGGTTCCGCCACGACTATGCCGACTACCCACTGGCCAGCCCGCTGCCCCAGCGTCACGCTGCGGCGCTGGAATTCAGCCTCGCGGCGGACGCCGCCGCCTATGCCGCAGTGGATTGTATCCACGGCCACTTTCTGCCGATCAAGTACCTGCTGCTGGCGGACAGCCTGGACTGCCGCTTCGTGACCTGGCTGCGGGAGCCGGTGCAGCGCCTGGTTTCCCACTACTACTATTGGCAGCGCAGCTACGACCCTGCGGCTGAGGACACCTCCAGCCTGCACCGGCGAGTGGTGGAAGAGGGTTGGACTCTGGAGCAGTTCTGTCTGGCCCCTGAACTGCGCAATGTCTACAGTCAATTCCTCTGGGCCTTCCCCCTGCGGGCCCTTGATTTCGTGGGAATTACCGAATATTTCGCAGAAGATTTGCGTGAATTTGCCGCATTATTTCTGGGAATAAAAGTTGAGCCGCAGTTTGCCAACGCTGCCGAGGTGCCCGCCGGTCCCGACAAACTGCCG
>JBLRXF010000194.1:0-6221 GCA_047920875.1 Haliea sp.
GTAAATATCTTGCTGCCATCTGGAGCGGTGGCAATGTTCAGTTCGAGCCAGAGGTAATGGCCGTCCCGGTGCCGCGCTCGCAGCCGGTAGGTGGCAACACCCTGCCCTTCAAGCGCCACTCTGGCGACTTCCAGCGCCGCCCCAAGATCATCAGGATGGATGAAATTGACCCAGGGGCTCGCAGTCATTTCCTCGGCCGTGAAGCCCAACTCCCTGCAGACGGCGGGATTCACCCTCTCAAAAAAGCCCTCGGTGTTAGCGATGGCCATCAGCTGGTCAGAGAGGCGAAACAGCTGAAATACCGAAGCCTCGGCCTGCTGGTAGCGGTCTACGGATTCCAGATAGGCACTCTGGGCGACGGCCTTTACTTCCGCTTCAATAATCGCGCCGAGATCGGCAAGGCTTTGCAGCTGAGCAGGGCTGAACGCTCTGGCCTGAGTATCCAGCGCGCACAGTGTGCCAAGGGGATGCCCTTCGCGATCCGAGACCACAACGCCGGCATAGGAGCGGATGTGCGGCTCACCGACCACCAGGGGGTTGTCGTGAAAACGCTCATCAAGCGCAGCGTCCTCCACCACCATCCTGGCACCGGGCGCACAGATCGTATGGCCGCAAAAAGAAATATCACGAGCAGTTTCTGCAACAGACAGTCCCAGGCGCGCCTTGAACCACTGCCGCTGTTCATCAACCAGGCTGAAAGCGGCCATGGGGACATCCAACAGCTGGGTAACCAGCCTGACCACCCTGTCGAAACGCTCCTCCGGAATAGAATCGAGCAGGCCGGTGGCATACAAACCACGCAGACGTGCCTCTTCGGCTTCGGGGACATTAGGTGAGTGCACGGGAGTCCGTTATCCTCCAATTTCCCTCACTCTATCAAAGTGCCGCCGGGAAAACACCGCGAGACTGCCTAAACCCGGGCACTTATTGCAACAAAGTGTAACGCATTCGCGGCCAATGTCAGCAGCAAGCGCTGGTTGGCGATATTGTTCGGGAATACGCTATGCTGACATCACCGCCAACAAGGAAAAGGCCATGATCCTAACCCAGGAACTTATCGACGAGATTGAACTGCTGCTGAAGTTCGACCTGAGCAGTGCACAGATTGGACTGAAAATTCACAGCAATGCCGCAGCGGAAATGATTGCCGCCGCCCGCCGCCTGCATGCCAAGGGTCTGGTGGATCACGAGGACGGCGGCTTTCTGACTCCGCTGGGGCACGAGGCGGCAGAGCACCTGCAATTCCTGCAGCAGATCCTGACCGCAGAACCCCCCGCCCTCTAGGCGCGGGCACACAGCACAGTCAGGCCTTACGCTTGGCAACTGCGTCCGCGGCCATGGCCTCCAGCAGCCGGAAGGTACCCGCGGGATCATTGCGCTTCAAGGTCAGCAGCTCCATCTCCGGGCCGGTGCCAACCGCAATCTCCTCAGTACCCCCGGCCAAGCCCTGGAGGATGACTGCGGCACATTCATCCACATCCATACCGCCCTCGATGTCTTCATCCGCGGCGCCGGTCGGCGCACCGGTCCCGGTGAGCGCATTGCGGGCGATATCCGTACGGATGAATCCGGGCACGATGGTGGTGACACCAATACCCAGGTGCGCCACTTCCGTGCGCAGGGCGTCGAAGAAGCCCATCACCGCGTGCTTGGCGGCGCAGTAGCCCGTGCGCAGGGGAACGCCCACCTTGCCCGCGACGCTGGCGGTGACCGCTACATGGCCTTGGCCGCGGCTAACCATATGCGGCAACACCTGCTTGGTGAGGGCGATCTGGCCGATAACATCCACCTCAAACAGCTGACGGTAGACCTCCAGCTCGGTTTCCAGGCACAGGGAGCGCTGGGAGATGCCGGCATTATTGATAAGCAGGTCAACGTGGCCGAAGCGCGCCAGCACCGCCGCCACCGCCGTCGGCATGCTGTCGACCGCGATCACGTCCAGCGGCAGCACCAGCACGGCATCCGGTTCCAGGCCGGCGCTGACACAGTCGTTTTTCACAGTCTCAAGGGCATCGGAGCGGCGGGCAGAAAGCACCAGCCTGGCACCGTGAGCAGCAAACTGCCTGGCCAGGGCGGCGCCAATCCCCCCTGAAGCTCCAGTGATCCAGATTACTTGACCCTGAAAAGGGGCGTCGCGGTTGCAGCTGGTGTCATTCATCCTTGCTGCTCCAATGTGAACGATGGCCCGGTAGTATATGTCAGGAAAAATCGGGGGTCGCCACAGCGCTGGCAGTGCTGCTGTTGTATCCTTGAAATCGACGACCAAAGAGCAAGGACACGTTTATGCGCAATGCCGAACAGCTGGCCTACTGGAACGGCGAAGCCGGCCGCAAATGGGCCGAGAATGACGCGATGATGGCCGAGATGCTAGCGCCTGTTGCCCGGGACCTGCTGAATATGGGACCGGTAAGTCGATTGCTGCAGGACTGCGATCCGGCCCTGCGAGAAGCCGTCCATGCTTCCGCCATCGAGGCCATGGCGCCCTGGTTTCGCGATGGGAAAATCCGCATGCCAGGTGCAGTCTGGCTGGTGACGGCGGGCAAGCAATGAGCGCGGGGGCGTCGCGGAAACCCGAAACAGGCAGCGCCGGCGCGCAATTCCTGCTGCGCATGGCCATTGTCCTCGGGCTCGCCCTGGCTGTTGCCGCGGCCGGCAGCCACACAGGCGCCAGCTGGCAGGGCTGGCCGGTATTTGCCCTGTGCGCGCTGCTGGCGCTGGCCCTGCAATGGCTGGCTTTTGTGCCCGCATGGCTGCTGCAAACCGAGAAATTCTACGACCTGACCGGTTCCTGCACCTACCTTGCAGTCATCTGGCTCGCGGTCGCCCTGAGCGGCGCCAGCGATCCCCGTAGCCTGCTCTTGGCGGCTTGCATCAGCCTGTGGGCACTGCGGCTGGGGAGTTTCCTGTTTCTGCGCATTCTCAAGGACGGCAGCGACTCCCGTTTCGACCAGATCAAACCCGATGCCGGCAAATTCCTGTTCACCTGGAGCCTGCAGGGGCTGTGGGTGCTGATCACCGCCGGCTGTGCGCTGGCGGCCATCAGCAGCGGCCGCGGAGGCCCGGTGGGCTTGCTGGAACTTGCTGGCCTGCTGCTCTGGCTAGGCGGTTTCGCCATCGAAGTGATTGCGGACCGCCAGAAGCGCGCTTTCCGGCACGCTCACGGCAGCGAGCGGTTCATCGATTCGGGGCTCTGGGCCTACTCACGGCATCCGAATTACTTTGGTGAAATCCTGCTCTGGTGCGGCATCGCCCTGATGGCGGTACCGGCACTGGCAGGTATGCAGTGGCTGACACTGATTTCGCCCCTGTTCGTGTTCCTGCTGCTGACCCGGGTCAGCGGCATACCCTTGCTGGAGCGCAAGGCCAAGCGGCGCTGGGGCAATGACCCGGCGTGGCAGGCCTACCAGGCCAACACGCCTGTGCTGATGCCGCGGCCATGGCGCTGACAAGTGAGATTCGTGCCGTACACACGCGCTTGGGCTATAGTGCGCCACCCTGATTGCGGATAAGCCGACGCCATGGCGCTCAAGTCCACCATTTTCAAGCTCGACCTCAATATTGCCGACCTGGACCGCCAGTACTATGCCGATTTTCCGCTGACCCTGGCGCGCCACCCTTCGGAAACCGACGAGCGCATGATGCTGCGGGTACTGGCGTTTGCCCTGAATGCGGGCGATGACCTGGAGTTCGGCCGCGGCATCAGTACCGATGACGAACCCGACCTGTGGCAAAAAGACCTGACCGGCAGTATTGAAACCTGGATCGAACTCGGCACCCCGGACCCGGACCGCCTGCGCAAGGCCTGCTCCCGTGCCCGCCGCGTCATTTTGTATGCCTACGGCGACCGGGCGGTGCCGGTATGGTGGCAGAAACACGGCCCGGGCCTGGAGCGCTTCAAACACCTGGAAATCTGGCAGATCGCCGATGCCGATGCCCGCGCGCTGGCCGCCATGGCTCGCAGCGGTCTGGCCCTGCAGTGCACGCTGTCAGGCGGTGAAGCCTGGCTCAACGGCGCCGACGAATCGGTGGAGGTACGCCCGCTACCGTTAAAGGAAGGTGCTCAGGCCTCCAGCGACAGGCGGTGACTCCCGGCGAGCTGGTAATTGCGGCCGCTGATGCTATCCACGAACAGCCACTGAACCTCCAGTGACCCAGCAGTCGCCTCGAGCAGCATGAAACCGCGCTGATGCGCGTTGCAATACTGCAGCTCTTCGATCAACAGGGTCATCGCTTGCGCCAGCTCCAGTGCCTGCTCGCCCTCGACTTGCAGGTATTTCTCCAGGCCCGGCGAGGTAACGCTGGCCGTGGCCAGTTCCACCCCTACCTCGGTTCCCTGCCGGTCGTGTAGCCGGCTATACCAGGCATTGTGGGTATCGCCGGCGAGGACGATCAGCCGCTTGCCCAGCTGCTGCGCCATACCGTAGAGCTTTTCCCGTTCCACCGGGTAACCGTCCCAGGCATCCAGGTTGTAGGGAGTCACCCGCTGCAGGCGGGCCTCCTGCTCGGCGCCGATATCGACGCCCCGCTGCTGCGCCGCTTTCAGCTCCGCCAATTCGGCGAGCAGGGGCGGCAGCTCAGACAGTTCCTCCACTCCCAGCAAATCCGCCGGTAGATGCATTTTCGCCATCAGCACCTGCTGCCCCAGAACCTGCCAGCGGGCATTGGAGGCGGCGAGGCGCTCGCCCAGCCAGGTCAGCTGCGCGGCTCCGAGCAAGCTCCGCTGGGGGTTGCCCAGATCAGTCCGGAAGCGGTCCTGATCCATGGCACCGGTTTCCGGATCGACGTAATCGCGGTATTCCAGCTGGCGGTCGCGGGCGATGATGCGGGTATCCAGCATGTGCAGGGACAGCAGGTCGCCAAAATCGAAACTGCGGTAAATCTGCTCGCTGCCCTCGGCCACCGGCGGGCGCACCGGCAGCCACTCATACCAGGCCCGCAGGGCCGCCAGCTTGCGCTCGCCGAAATCCCCTTCCTCGGGAGAATGGTTCTCTGCACCCTCACGCCAGGTGTCATTGGCAACTTCATGATCATCCCACACCGCAATGCAGGGCGCGGCGGCGTGCATGGCCTGCAGATCAGGATCCGTGCGGTAAAGTGCGTAGCGCTTGCGGTAGTCTTCCAGGCTGTACAGCTCACCGGCATTGTCCGCCGCCAGGCCGCGGCCCAGCTCCTCCGCATTCTCCGTGGCATAGCCGCCGCTACCGTATTCGTAGAGGTAATCCCCCAGATGCAGAAAGGCGTCCAGGTCCGCCACACGGCTGCCTTCCCGGTAGACGTGAAAATAACCCGTGGGATAATTGGAACAGGAGAACACAGCCAGCCGCAGCTGCTGTACGCCGGCGCCGGGCAGGGTTTTGCTGCGTCCCACCACCGATGCGCTGTCGCGGGCGGCAAAGCGGTAGAAGTACTCGGTACCGGGCTCAAGGTCGCGCACATCAACCTTCACGGTATAGTCACGCTCCGCGTCGGCACGAACCTCCCCGCGCCTGAGCACGCGCTCAAAGGCGGCGTCTTCAGCAAGTTCCCAGGCCAGATTGAGTGCCGGTTCGTCCGCGGCCGGGGTGGCCCGGGTCCACAGCAGCACGCTGTCCATACCCGGATCCCCCGAGGCGATGCCGTGATCAAACCGTGCCACCGAAAGCGCGTCTCGCGGCCGCACAGGCTGGCAGCCCCCGAGCGCGGTAGACAGAGCGACTGAGCCCGCCAGGGCAGAGGACAGGCGGAGAAAATGGCGGCGTGAAATCATTTGGCGCGGTATCCTGAGCGAATAACAGCCCGAAAGGTTAATGCACCAATGTTAACGGCACATGACACGCCTGTCGCCAACATACTGCCACTGCGGGACTGGCCGCAGGCGATCGACATCCTCGCCAAAGCGCATCTGGCGGAGTGGCAAGGCCTGTATCCAGAGGATACTGAGCACAGCTTTGCCGCCGACCTGCAGCGCTCCCTGGGCGTGGAGCCGGTGCCTTCAACCTGGGTTCTGGTGGCCGGCACCGCGGTGATAGGCTCCGTTTCTTTAATCGAACGGGACCTGGACAGCAGGCCGGAGCTGACTCCCTGGCTGGCCAACCTGTGGGTGGACCGGGAGTGGCGCGGCCGCGGGCTGGGCAAGCAGCTGGTGCTCCACGCCTGCGAAGAGGGACGCCTGCGGGGCCTGGAACGGCTCTACCTGTACACGCCTGAACATGCGGCTTTTTACGCGGCTCTGGGCTGGGAGA
>JBLRXF010000195.1:0-6202 GCA_047920875.1 Haliea sp.
CCCGCGGGGCCGGACACTCCTCCATTTCATAGACGGGACAATCCGGCACCTCGAGCTCCGGGCAGAGGGACACCTCGGGATCCTCGCTGGGCACGGTCTGACAACCCGCCAGCACCGCGATCACGACAAGTGTTGCAACTCGGTTGAACAATGACATGTGCTCCCCTGGCACTGCACCGGACGTCCTGCCGGCATCAGGGTGCTGAGTATACTGTAGCGGACGGAGTAAAATCACGCGCCCCGACGAGCCGGGTTGGCGGGGAGCGTGCGGTGGTATCACCCGAGCTTGATATTCGACTTGCTTGCCCCTACTGTGCGGCCATTGCCTACAGGAGGAATACCCCATGCTCACCTGGAACGACATCCGCCGCTTTGCCGAGGAAGGCAACCCCGCCCCCGATCGCACGGTGCAGCGCAGCGAAGAGGAATGGGCTGAGCTGCTTACCCCGGAGCAGTTTCACGTCACCCGCAAAGCCGGCACGGAACGGGCTTTCAGCAACGAGATGTGCTCACGTTTTGAACCTGGCGCCTACAGCTGCATCTGCTGCGACACCCTGCTGTTCGACGGCGACCAGAAGTTCGAGTCCGGCACCGGCTGGCCTTCCTTCACCCAGCCGGTGCAGGACAACGCCATCGCCTACCACAGTGACCACAGCTTTGGCCGCAGCCGCATCGAGACCACCTGCAACACCTGCGGCGCGCACCTCGGACACGTGTTCCCCGATGGCCCGCCGCCCAGCGGCCTGCGCTACTGCATGAACGCGGCCGCCTTGCGCAAGGCTGAGGCAACGGCAGGAGAAAAGGCATGAGACTGATTTTTGCCGCGGCGACACTGGTCGCAATCACAGGCTGCACTAGCCTGACAGAGCAGGCCCAGGACTCTGTGACTCAAACCCTGCCCCGGGTCGAAACCATTGAATTTCGCAACCTGCAGCAATATCCCGGCGAGGTGGTCTGTGGGGAATATAAATCCACCCAGCGCTGGGGCGACAGCCGCGGCTTCCACCGCTTCATCTACCGCGCCGGGCAATCGGATGTTCGGCCTTCCCGGGAGGATCGTGCCGTTTTTTGCAGCGACGACCAGGCTGCCAGCCTCCGGGCGCTCACCGGGATCGAGGCGGGCCCGGGACACTCCCAGGCCCTGCGCACCGTGGTGACTGACCTGAGCCGCTTGCAGGCGGCGCTGGAAGAGCACTACGAGGATGTCGCCGCCTATCCCGACAACGAGAAGGGCCTGGACGGCCTCCTGACACCGGGCAAGAATCTGCTGCGGGCCGCACAGTACCGCAGCGGCGGTTATCTCGATGCCATTCCTCTGGATCCCTGGGGTCGACCCTATCTCTATGCCGGCCCCGACTTCGCCGGTGCACGCCAGCCACCGACGCTCATGACCCTGGGCGCCGACGGACAGCCGGGCGGCGAAGGAGACGCGGCCGACATCTCTCTGCAGCAGTTGCACTACCTGCAACATATCCTGGGCATGTAAACCATGGCGGCCGGTGCCCTGCCCTACAGCAACACGGTAATGGTGCGCTTCAGTGACACCGATGCGCAGGGTCACCTGTATTTTGCCAATTACCTGGTGTATGCGGACGAAGTCGCAGGCTTCTACATGGAGGAAATGGGCCTTGGCGCGATGAATCCGCAGAACGCACCCTGCTTCATTTTCACCGTGAACATCAGCTGTGATTACCTGGGAGAGTGCCGAGCCTACGAGACCGTGGAGGTTCGACTCGGCTACTCGCGCCTGGGGCGCAGCAGCGCGGATCTGGCTTTTGAGCTGTACGCGGACCAGGGCAGCAGAATCCTGGCCAGGGGCAGCATCACCCAGGTCTTTACCAGCAAGGAGACCCGCAAGCCTATCCCCATTCCGGCGGAGTTCAGGGCGGCAATCGTGGCCCGTCAGCCGGCGCTTGCCGACGCCTGAGAACCACGACCCGCTGCGCGCAGCAGCGTCGTCGCCAGGCACAGCATCAGGCGAAGCGCTGCCCGGGCAAACGCAGCGCGTAGGCCAGCAGCACCGCGGTGGCGACCACTTCCACAGCAACCGATACAGGCGCCAGAGTGGCATCGTGCAGCAGCGCCGACAGCAGCCGGAATACGGCGGCACTGCCGAGCAGCAGACAGGCGCCGAGCAGAGGCTGCGCCTGCCTGCGCCACACACCCAGACCTATCATGACTGTCAGCGTGAAGAAGAAGGCCGTGAAATCGCCGATCTGGGTATTGCGGCCCACCCCCTCCAACAGCGGCATTCCAAGCGTCGCCGCAGCCCTTGCCGGGTCCAGCAGCCAGCTCAGGCAGTTAATGCCAAACAGCAGCCCAAACAATCCCGAAAGTATTCGCAGTGCAGTCGTCATGGTGGCAGGTCCATCTCGTGTTGAAGATGTGCCAATGGTGCATGACTCAGCCGGTCATGACCAGATGTTCATGCTGATGGTGTTGCCGACAATGGATGACCCGGAATTGAAAACCGTTGACCGGGCATGGGGCGCTGGGCAACTATCCGCGCTGGCAAACGTGGCACAGGAGAGAACCGCTTCAATGTCCTGGAAGCACAGTGACGACAATGCTGCCATCGAAGCGATCAGGGCCAGCCTGCAGCGCAAAGACTTTGCTGAAGCGCTGCGAGGCAGCGAACAGCAGTTGGCACGACATCCCAAGGCGGTCGAGCTCTGGGCGCTCAAAGGGCAGGCGCTGCAGGGGCTGGAGGACTGGGCGGATGCTGCCAGCTGTTTTCGACAGGGCCTCGAATACCACCCGGGGAATGCCCGCCTGCTGGTCTTGCAAGGGCACCTCCATACCCGGCTTGGCCGCGGCCAGGAAGCCGTTGCCAGCTACACTGCCGCTCTCGCCGGGGACCCGAGCCTCACCGATGCCTACCGGGGACTGCTGAACTTTCGTGCGATAGCGGCCGATGGGCCTGAAGTTGCAGAATTGCTCGGCCTGGCTCTGAGTGAGCGCAGGGCCGACAGTGCCAGGGCGCGCGCGCTGTTCCTGTTGGGCCAGATCTTTGTCGATGCCGGGATGGATCAGCCGGGATTTGCCTTTTTTCGCCAGGCCAACGCCCTGGTGGCCAGGACCATTGAGCGCGGCAAGCGCGAATACCAGGTGACCGCGGGCGCAGCCGCCATGACCGCCGAGTTCTTCTGCCGCCACACCCGCCGCGAAGCGGCTGCGCCGACATGCCCTGCGGTCATCGTCGCCGGACTGCCGCGTTCGGGCAAGAGCCTGGTCGAAAATCTGCTGGCAGCGCATCCCCGGGTCACCGCTGGGGGCGAACTTGCGTTGGTGCGCAAATTTGTCGGCAGTCTCAACCAGAGACAAGGTCTGGAAGCACTGGCAGCGCAGCTGGCCACGGAGAGCGTCTCGCCGCTGCGCCAACACTGCCCCTCCCCGGCCGCCGGCATTCGCTACATCGTCGACACCTCACCGGCCAATCTCAGCCGGCTCGGCTATCTGGCCCTGCTGCATCCAGAGGTGCCAATCATATTTTGCCGGCGCGAACCGCTGGACCTCGGGCTGGCACTGTACTTCAAGAATTTCCGCAGCGGCCACCGCTATAGCTACGAGCTGGCCACTGCCGGCCGTGCCATAGCGATGGCTGAGAAACTCATGCAACACTGGCGCGAGGTACTGCCCAATCCCATGTTCGAGGTGCGTTACGAGGAGCTGGTACAGGACCCACAGGGTACGCAGCGGGCGCTGTTTTCCAGCCTTGGCCTGGGGCCGGACGCAGTGCTTGAGGAGCCCTTTGCGGGCACCGAATGGCGCCTCTTCCCCAGCCGATCCATCGACTCAGTGGGCTCTATCAGCCCCGATCTGGTAGGTTTTGCCAAGCGCTTTCGCCATCAACTGGAGCCGCTGCTCAAAGCCCATGCGGAGGAGGCGACACGGCCGGGATTCGATGCAAACGGTGCCGGTGGCAGCAAGAGCAGGCGCCAGGGAGCCTGAGTCCAGCATTGCACCGCCGCCTATAGTCTACTAAAATAGTCGGGTATTCAAACAGGTCAAACCCTATGTCGCAGGAACAGATCGAGCACGCCATACGCAAGGAGTACGCGGCCGGCTTCTCCACTGATATCGAGTCAGACACCCTGCCCCCGGGCCTGGACGAAGACACCGTGCGTTTCATTTCCGCGCGCAAGAACGAGCCGGAATGGCTGCTCGAGTGGCGCCTGGAAGCCTATCGAAGCTGGCGGGAAATGGCTGAGCCGCAGTGGGCCCACGTCAACTATCCGCCGGTACAGTTTGAGGAAATGTCCTACTTCTCTTCCCCCAAGGCGATGAAGGACAGGCCCCAGAGCCTGGATGAAGTCGACCCGAAGCTGCTCGAAACCTACAACAAGCTGGGCATCCCCCTCCACGAGCAGGCCGCTCTGGCCGGCGTTGCCGTCGACGCGGTGTTCGACTCGGTTTCCGTCACCACCACCTTCCGGGAAAAATTGTGGGAAGCCGGCGTCATCTTTTGCTCGATCTCCGAGGCAGTAAAGGACTATCCCGATCTGGTGCGGAAATATCTGGGCAGCGTGGTGCCGCGCAAGGACAACTTCTACGCCGCACTCAACAGCGCGGTATACAGCGATGGCTCCTTTGTCTACATACCCAAAGGGGTGCGCTGCCCCATGGAGCTGTCAACCTACTTCCGCATCAATGAAGCCAAGACTGGCCAATTCGAGCGCACCCTGATCATCGCCGACGAGGGCAGCCACGTCAGCTACCTGGAGGGCTGCACTGCCCCCATGCGTGATGAAAATCAACTTCACGCTGCGGTAGTCGAGTTGATTGCACTCGACGGTGCCGAAATCAAATATTCAACGGTACAGAACTGGTACCCCGGCGATGCCGAGGGCAAGGGAGGCATCTACAACTTTGTCACCAAGCGCGGCGTCGCCCACCGCGACGCCAAGATCTCCTGGACCCAGGTGGAAACCGGCTCCGCCATTACCTGGAAGTACCCCAGCTGCATACTCCGTGGGGACAACAGCGTCGGCGAGTTTTACTCGGTAGCGCTGACCAACAACGCCCAGCAGGCCGACACCGGCACCAAGATGATCCACATCGGCAAGCGCACGAGCTCGACGATCATCTCGAAGGGCATCTCGGCCGAGCACGGCCAGAACACCTATCGCGGCCTGGTGCGGATCCAGAAGGGCGCCGACGGCGCGCGCAACTACTCACAGTGCGACTCGCTGCTGATCGGTGACACGTGCGGCGCCCACACCTTCCCCTACCAGGAGATCGGCAACAGCACCGCCACTGTCGAGCACGAGGCCACCACCTCCAAGGTCAGCGATGACCAGCTCTACTTGTGCCAGCAGCGCGGCCTGGATGCGGAAAAAGCGGTCTCCATGATCGTCAACGGTTTCTGCAAGGAAGTCTTCCGCGAGCTGCCGATGGAATTCGCCATGGAAGCCGGAAAATTACTGGAAGTGAGCCTCGAAGGCTCGGTCGGCTAAAAATTCACAACCGCGCGGCCACTGGCCGCGCCCCGGAGCACAATCATCATGTTAAAGATCGACAACCTGCACGCTAGGGTTGAAAGCGAGGATATTCTCAAGGGCCTTAACCTGGAGGTGAAGCCCGGCGAAGTGCATGCCATTATGGGGCCCAACGGCTCTGGCAAGAGCACCCTCGGCCACGTCCTCGCCGGACGCCCTGGCTACACCGTAACCGCCGGTTCTGTGCAGTTGCTGGGACAGGACCTGCTGGCGCTGGACACCGAGGAACGCGCCCATCTGGGCCTGTTCCTGGCCTTCCAGTACCCGGTGGAAATACCCGGCGTCAGCAACATGGAATTCCTCAAGGCCTCGGTTGACGCGGTGCGCGAGAAGCGCGGTGAACCCGCCATCGACAGCGTCAGCTTCATGAAGCAGGCCAGGGAGGCCAGCAAGGCGGTGGATCTGGATCCTGCCTTCCTCAAGCGCGGCGTCAACGAAGGCTTTTCTGGCGGCGAGAAAAAGCGCAACGAGCTGATGCAGATGATGTTGCTGCAGCCCAGGCTGTGCATCATGGATGAAACCGACAGCGGCCTCGATATCGACGCCCTGCAGGTCGTTGCCGGTGGCATCAACGCCATGCGCAGCCCGGAGCGCAGCTTCATTCTGGTGACTCACTACCAGCGCCTGCTGAATTTCATTGAGCCCGACTATGTGCACGTGCTCGCGGGCGGACGCATCGTCAAATCGGGTGACAAATCCCTGGC
>JBLRXF010000196.1:0-6197 GCA_047920875.1 Haliea sp.
CGCCTGGGGCGCCGGCTATTACAGCATTGCCGACAACGGCCACGCCCAGGTAACGGTCAACCCCGGCGAGGGCGCAGTCAGCGTCTCGCTGATGGATATTGTCGCCGGCATGCGAGCGCGCAATCTGGAAATGCCCGCGGTGCTGCGCATTCGCAATGTGCTGGACCATCGCATCAAGGTGCTGAACGAGGCCTTTGCCGACGCCATCGCCAGCGGCGGCTACAACAACGTCTACCGCGGCGTATTCCCGATCAAGGTCAATCAGCAGTGCCACGTGATCGAGGAAATTGCCGATTACGGCGCCCGCTTTCACCACGGCTTTGAAGCCGGCAGCAAGGCCGAGCTGACCATTGCCCTGAGCCAGCTGCGCGACACCGAGAGCCTGGTGGTCTGCAACGGCTACAAGGACTCCGAATTCATCGACCTCGGGCTCTACGCCCGGCGCATGGGTTACCCCTGTTTCTTCGTGCTGGAGTCCTTAAGCGAGCTGCGCATGATCATCGAGCGCAGCCGGGTGCTGGGGGTGGAGCCCCTGATCGGCGTGCGCATGAAGAGCTCGGTGAAGGTGGACGGCCACTGGAGCCAGGACAGCGGCGATCGCTCCATTTTTGGCCTGTCCACGCCGGCGCTGATCACCGTGGTCGACGAGCTGCGCGCCGCGGGCATGCTGCACTGCCTGCAGATGCTGCACTGCCATCTCGGTTCCCAGGTGCCCAATATCCGCAACGTGCGCAACGGCGTGCTGGAGGCTTGCCGCTTTTACGCCGGGCTGGTGGAGGAGGGCGCGGCCATGGGCTATCTGGACCTCGGCGGTGGCCTGGCGGTGGACTACGAGGGCGCGCGCACCAACAGCACCCACTCGATGAACTACCAGCTGGAAGAATACTGCGTCAACATTATCGAGAGCGTGCGCGAGATATTCGATCCCCTGGAGATTCCGCATCCGGTGCTGGTGTCCGAGTCGGGCCGGGCCACGGTGGCCTATTCCTCGCTGCTGCTGTTCAACGTGCTCGACGTGCGCACCTGGGAGCCCGAGCATATCCCCGCGGTGCTGCCCCCGGGCTGCAACGACACCCTGCGCAATATCCGCGAGGTGCTGGACGTGGTGGGCCGGGAGAATTTCCAGGAGTGCTACAACGACGCCCTGTTCTACCGCGACGAGATCCGGGAGATGTTTCAGCACGGCCAGGCCACCCTGCGCGAGCGGGCCCTGGCGGACGACATCTGCCTGGCGGTGCTGCAGCGCATTCTGGTGCTGCTGCCGGAGCTGCCGCGGGTACCGCCGGAGCTGGAAAACCTGCCGGAGCTGCTGTCGGACATCTACTACTGCAATTTCAGCCTGTTCCAGTCGCTGCCGGATATCTGGGCGATTGACCAGGTGTTTCCGATCATGCCCCTGCACCGGCTGCAGGAAGAGCCCACCCGGCGCGGCATGCTGGCGGATCTGACCTGCGACTGCGACGGCAAGATCGACAAGTTTTCCCTGCCCGAGGGCACCAGCAGCACCCTGCCGCTGCACGGGCTGCAGGGCGAAGAGGACTACACCCTGGGGGTCTTCCTCGTCGGCGCCTACCAGGAGACCCTGGGTGACCTGCACAATCTGTTCGGCGATACCAACGTGGTCAACGTCACCATCAACGTCGACGGCAGCTTCGACTTTGCCCGCGAATTCCACGGTGACAGCATCGCCGACGTGTTGAGCTATGTGGAATACGAGCCCAAGCACATGCAGGAGCAGTTCCGCCAGGTGGCCGAAAGCGCCGTGCGCAGCGGCCGCATTTCCGTCGCCGAGCGCCAGGAGATCCTGCGCGCCTTCCGCGACAGCCTGCAGGGCTATACTTACTTCGAACACCACTGATCCAGGCCGCAGAAAAAGGAGCACTGACATGTCCAAGGTAATGATTATCGGCGCCGGCGGCGTCGGCGCGGTGGTGGCGCACAAGTGCGCGCAGCTGCCGGAGGTCTTCAGCGATATCCTGCTGGCCAGCCGCACCGAAGCCAAGTGCAAGGCGATTGCCGCCCAGATCGAGCGGCCCATCCGCACCGCCCGGGTGGATGCGGACAACGTGGCCGAGCTCACCGCGCTGCTTGAGGCCGAGCAGCCGGTGCTGGTGATCAACGTGGCGCTGCCGTACCAGGATCTGAGCATCATGGACGCCTGCCTGGCGGCGGGCGTGCACTACCTGGACACCGCCAACTACGAGCCACCGGATACCGCCAAGTTCGAGTACCACTGGCAGTGGGCCTACCGGGACCGCTTCCGCGAGGCCGGCCTGACCGCCATTCTGGGCAGCGGCTTTGACCCGGGCGCCACCAATATCTTCACCGCCTACCTCGCCAAGCACTATTTCGACGAGATCAGCGAGCTGGACATCATCGACGTCAACGGCGGCGACCACGGCTACCCCTTCGCCACCAACTTCAACCCGGAGATCAATATCCGCGAAGTCAGCGCCGAGTGCCGGCACTGGGAGGGCGGCGAGTTCGTCACCACGCCGCCCATGTCCAAGCAGGCGCGCTTCGAGTGCCCGGAGGAGGTGGGCGCCTTCAACATCTACCGCATGTATCACGAGGAGCTGGAATCCCTGAGCAAGCACTTTCCCGGCCTCAAGCGCGCCCAGTTCTGGATGAGTTTCTCGGAGAACTACCTCAAGCACCTGGAAGTGCTGCGCAACGTCGGCATGACCGGTATTGAGCCGGTGGACTATCAGGGCCAGCAGATCGTGCCGATCCAGTTCCTGGCGGCCCTTCTGCCGGACCCTTCCACCCTGGGCCCGCGCACCAGGGGCAAGACCTGCATCGGCTGCATTGTCCGCGGCACCAAGGACGGCAAGGAGCGGGTGATGTACCTGTACAACATCAAGGACCATCAGGAGTGCTTCCGCGAGGTGCAGTCCCAGGCCATTTCCTACACCACCGGGGTGCCGGCGGTGATCGGGGCCAAGATGATGCTGGAGGGCCACTGGCTCGAGCCCGGCGTGTGGAACGTGGAGCAGCGCGACCCGGACCCCTTCATGGCGGACATGAACCGCTACGGCCTGCCCTGGACGGTAGTGGAGCTGGATCCGTCCTTCCGCCTGGACGTGGTCAAGGGCCAGGACCTCTAGGGTGCAGATCTTCCAGTTCACGGATTTCAGCCAGCTGGATTTGGCGCGCCTGCCGTCCCCCTGCTTTGTGGTGGACGAGGTGGCGGTGGAGCGCAATCTGGCCATCCTGCGCCAGGTGGCCGATGCCAGCGGGGCCAGGGTGCTGACCGCGCTGAAGGCCTTTTCCTGCTGGCGGCTGGGGGAACTGACTGCGCGCTATCTGGACGGCTGCTGTGCCAGCGGCCTGCACGAGGCGCGCCTGGGCCACGACTACTATCGCGGCCCGCAGGAGACGGGCGAAGTGCACGTGTTCGGTGCGGGCTACCATGAGGCCGACCTGCGCGAGATTCTGCAGATCGCCCATCACGTGGTGTTCAACAGCTGCGCCCAGTGGGTGCGCTTTCGGCCCCTGTGCCTGGCAGCCCAGGCCGAGCGCCCTGAACTGCGCTTTGGCCTGCGCATCAACCCGGAGCATTCCGAGGGCGATGTGCCGATCTACGACCCCTGCGCGCCGGGCTCACGGCTGGGCATCCCGCGCTCGCAGCTGGATGTCAGCACCCTGGAGGGCATCAGCGGGCTGCATTTCCACACCCTCTGCGAGCACGACTTTCCGCCCCTTGAACGCACGCTGGCCGCGGTGGAGGCCAGGTTTGGCGACCTGCTGCCGCAGATGGAGTGGGTGAACTTCGGTGGCGGCCACCACATTACCCGGCCCGGCTACCAGATTGATGCGCTGGTGGCCTGTATTCGTGATTTTGCCCGGCGTTATGCGGTGCAGGTGTATCTGGAGCCGGGGGAGGCGGTGGCCATTGGCACCGGGGTGCTGGTGACCGAGGTGCTGGACCTGACCTGGAACGCCCTGGACCAGGCCATTCTCGACTGCTCCGCTACCTGCCACATGCCCGACACCCTGGAGATGCCCTACCGGCCCGAACTGCTGGGCGCCGGCCTTGCCGGTGAATTGCCGCATACCTATCGTTTGGGGGGGCTCACCTGCCTGGCTGGCGACGTCATTGGCGACTACAGCTTCGCCGAGCCCCTGCAGATAGGCCAGCGGCTACTGTTCAAGGACATGGCCCACTACACCATGGTCAAGACCAGCACCTTCAACGGCACCCGCCTGCCCGCCATCGCCCTCTGGAACTCCCGCACCGACGCCCTCGAAATCGTCCGCCAGTTCGACTACCACGACTTCCGCACCCGCCTGTCCTGAAAATGGACCTGACCCTTTAAGTTCCCCCCCTAAAATGGACCTGACCCTTTAAGTTCAAAACGCAAAACGGACCTGACCCTTTAGATTTGCCAAACTTAAAGGGTCAGGTCCATTTTTGCGGATAAGTCCGAGTACCCCATAAGGGCTGCTTCCCCGTTTCCTGCAGCCCTGCTACGATTGCGAGCCCCAGCAGATATTCAGGTGGCCCCGATGTTTGATCGCAACAAAAACAAGCCGCCGGCCGAGCCGCCGGCACCGGAGCCGGTGGCCGCGCCGCGACCGACTGCGGCCACAAGCACAGCCAACCCTGCCGCCACGAGGAGCATCGCGATGATCGGACCGAGTATTCACATCAAAGGCACCGTGACCGGTGGCGAAGACCTGCTGATCCAGGGCAAGGTCGAGGGCACCATCGACCTCAGTGACCACGAGGTTGCCATAGGCCAGTCGGGCAAGGTGACAGCCAACATCAATGCCAAGACGGTCAGGATCGAGGGCGAAGTGGCCGGGGACGTTACCGGCAGTGAAAAGGTGGTGATCGCCAAATCCGGCAGGGTTCGGGGCAACATAATCGCACCCCGGGTCACTCTGGAGGACGGTGCCCATTTCAAGGGCAGTATCGACATGGACCCGGGCGACACCCGCGCTGCCCAGGCGGTCCCCAAGATCGAAAAGCCCGCTGCCACACCTGCGAACACTGCAAACCCCGGGCTCGACCTGAAGCACGGTTGAGTTCCATGCCTCGATCATCCCTCGGATTGGCGTTGCGCCTGACCGGCTTGTGAGTTCGGGCAGCCACGTTTCGCAGCTGCTGGCATCGCTGTTGCAGCGCGTCGAAGAGGGCGATCGAGTCACTGTGCTCGATGTTGGCCCGGCGCTGCCGGAAACCGTGGCCTTCTTTTCGCAGGGACCGTGCACCCTGCATATCGTGGATCTGTTCAGCAGTTTGCCTCTGGCGCCCGAGGACCAGGGCTTCGCTTATAGTGAGCAGTTCCGTGAATTGCTGCCCCTGCCGGCCACCACCCGCCTCGACATCTGCCTGTTCTGGGATCTCTTCAACTACCTGCCGGCTGCGGCCGCCAGCGCACTGCTGCAAGTGCTGCGCCCGCACCTGCATGCGGATACCCGTGGCCATGCCTTCGGTGTCCACAAGCGTGGCGCGCCGGAGGATGCACGCATTCATGGCATTGAAAGCGCCGATACGCTGACCGTACGGCAGCGGCGGCCGCCGCTGCCGGGCTATGCGCCCATGCCCCAGGCCCAGCTGCAGGCCGTGCTGGCTGACTTCCGTTTTGAGCGCAGCGTGCTTTTGGCTGACAGCCGGTTGGAGATCTTGGTCGGAATGAGAAACGGAAAAACGAAAAACGGACCTGACCCTTTAAATTTATAGAACTTAAAGGGTCAGGTCCATTTTAGGAGCGCGAGAGGTCAGGCGGCGCTGACCACGTCGACCTGCACCGCGGCGATGCGCTTGCCCTCCTCGGCGCTGTTCTGGAACTCCACAATCTGGTCGAAGTTCATGTAGCGGTAGATCTCCGCAGACATGGCGTCCAGCTTGCTCGCGTATTGCAGGTACTCCTCCGGGGTCGGCAGCTTGCCCAGGATGGCGCCCACCGCCGCCAGCTCCGCCGACGTCAGGTAGACGTTGGCACCGTCACCAAGGCGGTTAGGGAAGTTGCGGGTGGAGGTGGAGAGCACGGTGCTGTTCGCCGCCACCCGGGCCTGGTTGCCCATGCACAGGGAGCAGCCGGGCATCTCGGTGCGGGCACCGGCGCGGCCGAAGATATTGTAGTAACCCTCTTCCATCAGCAGGTGCTGGTCCATCCGCGTCGGCGGTGAAATCCACAGGCGGGTGGAGAGGCTGCCCTTGTGCTGCTCCAGCAGCTTGCCGGCGGCGC
>JBLRXF010000197.1:0-6193 GCA_047920875.1 Haliea sp.
CATTCACCTTGTGGCCCAGGCCACCCTCTCTGGCCGCTGCGCGGCCATTCACCTTGTCTGCGGGCGATCGCGCAGGGACCGCGCTCCCACAGGGCTGCGCTCCTACGGGGCGCCGCTCAGCAGGTTGTCGATGCGGCGCAGGGAGGAGAGCAACGCCGCGGTGGCCAGTTGGGAGCCGCGAAAAGACTCCTCGGCCATGGGCGTAATCGCGCAGCGCTCCGGCAGCGCCGCATCCTCCTCCAGCATCTGGTAGACGGTAGGCAGGAAGACAAACTGCAGCCACTGGGGCAGACTGAGAGTATCCACGCAGAACGGTTCTACCGAGGCCAGCGCCCTGGAGGAGGGCGGCACCCGCTCCCACAGCGACAGCTGGCGCAGCTGCGCTTCGATATCCATAAGGACTTCTGCCACTTCAGTTCGCATCGTCTTCCCGGGTTCAGTGGCGCTAGAATTTCTCCGGCCTCAATACCTCGACCTCGCTGAGGTAGAGAATCATGGCGTAGTTGTCATAGTAATGTTCCCGCAGCCCTGCGGCTATGCGTTCTGCGGTGCTGTCGTCACAGACCACTTCTATGCGAATGTTGCGATTGGCTTCCCAGTTCCCCTCCCTGACCCCGCGCGCGCCCTTGCCCCGGGCCTCCGTAATGGTATAGCCGTGCGCACCCCAGCGCTGAATATCGCGCAGCAGATGGGCTTCGATAGCGGACTCGGTGACGATGGTCAACAGTCGGCGCTGGTGCTGATGCATGATCAGCCTCCTCCGAAAATAGTGTAGGCATGACGGGAGAGCCAATGGTACAACGGAATCCCCAGCACGACATTAAACGGGAAGGTGACCCCCAGGGACGCCGCCAGGGACAGCGCGGGGTTGGCCTCGGGTAGCGAGATACGCATGGCCGCCGGCACCGCGATATACGAGGCGCTTGCCGCCAGGGTAGCCAGCACCACGGCGCCGCCGACGGAAAGTCCCAGCAGCCAGGCCAGCATCAGGCCACACACGGCGGCCACCACCGGCGCCAGCACGCCAAAGCAGAGCAGGAACAGGCCATAGCGCCTCAGAGTGCCCAGTTGACTGGCGGTGACCAGGCCCATCTCCAGCAGAAACAGCGCCAGCAGACCCTGGAACGGGCTGAAAAACAGTGGCGCGATCCCTTGCAGCGCTTCCTCCCCGGCCACCCAGCCAATCAGCAGACCGCCCACCAGCAGCACAATGCTCTTGCCCAGCAGTACTTCGTGCGCGGAGCGGCGCAGACTGTCGCCGCTGACCAGCCCCTTGGCCAGTACGATGCCCACCAGGATCGCCGGAATCTCCAGGAGCACCACAAAGACGGGCATATAGGCTTCGTAGCTGATATCGCGGGCCGACAGGTAGGCCACGACCACGGCAAACGTGCCTACACTGACGGAGCCGTAGTGGGCAGCAATGGAAGCCGCGTCGGATCGCGGCAGACGGCCAAGGTAGAGCAGCACCGGATAAGCCAGCAGAGGCAGGGCAAACCCCATCGCGATGACCGCCAGCATCTGCGGCACCAGGGTCAGGAAAGGCTGCCGCGCCAGCTCTATCCCACCCTTCATGCCAATGGCCAGCAACAGCAGAATACTCAGGAGTTCATAGACCTGAACCGGCAGACGCAGCTCGGAGCGCAGCACGCCTGCCACGATGCCAAGCAGGAAAAACATGACTACGGGATCAATCAATCGAGGCCTCCTCTGCGCGGGGCTGTTCCAAGGGTACTATGTGAGCTGCAGCAGTTTCGACAGCTCACGCTCCAGCAGTTCGGGACTCGCCGCACAGAGGGTGGCATGACCCAGCTTGCGACCCGGCGCGGGGCGCTTGCCGTAGACATGCAAATGGGCATCAGCAATGTCCAAAACCTGCCCGGGCTCTGGCACTCGGCCAATGAAATTGACCATGGCAGTCGCACAGCGCGCAGCTGTTGAGCCCAGCGGCAAACCGGCCACGGCCCGCAGGTGGTTTTCGAACTGGGAGGTGAGCGCGCCCTCTATGGTCCAGTGACCACTGTTGTGCACGCGGGGCGCGTACTCATTGGCAAGCAGGGTATCACCCACCTGAAAGAGCTCCAGCGCCAACACCCCGACGTAATCAAGTGCCTCCAGCAGGCGCCGGCAGTGGTCTTCGGCAAGCGTCTGCAAGGGGTCCTGCAGCAGAGGGCGGGACACGCTGAGAATGCCCTTGTGATGCAGATTCTCGGTCAGCGGCCAGAAACGACATTCACCCTCGTGACTGCGCACGGCGACAACCGACACTTCACGGTCAAAGGGAACCATGGCTTCCAGCAGGCAGGGAGCGCCGGCGACCGCGCGCCACGCCTCGGCGGCATCGCTGGCGTCACGCAGCACAAACTGGCCCTTGCCGTCGTAACCCATGCGCCGCGTTTTCAGGACCGCAGGCAGCCCGGTTTCCAGCAAGGCTGTCGTGAGTTCATCGAGGCTGTCAACGGCCACAAAGCGCGCCGTCGGCAGCTGCAGGCGGCGGAACAGGTCCTTCTCCAACAGCCTGTCCTGAGCCAGACCGATAGCGCGACTACCTGGCCTCAGCGTCTTGCGCTGCTCCAGATACTCCAGGGCTGCCAGCGGCACATGCTCGACTTCCGTCGTCACCACGTCGACCGCTGCGGCAAAATCCGCCAGCGCGGCCTCGTCGTTGAAGCTACCGCTCAGCAAACGTCCGACGGGTGCCGCACAGGGCTCCTGAGCCGACTCCAGGAACACACACTGCAGGCCCAAAGGGTGCCCGGCCAGTGCCAGCATTCGCGCCAGCTGACCACCACCGAGAATACCGATATTCATGCTAGCGGCTGCCTCGGGTCAGAATGTTCCAGTACCCGCTCCGACTGCTGTGCGCGGTATGCGCGCAGACGCTCACGCAGCTCGGCATCGTCTCCAGACAAAATTGCCGCAGCCAGCAGAGCCGCATTAACCGCACCGGCACTGCCAATAGCCAGGGTGCCCACGGGAATCCCCGCCGGCATTTGCACAATGGAGAGCAAGCTGTCCATGCCGTTGAGCGCTCGAGACTGCACCGGCACACCGAGCACCGGCAGCAAGGTTTTCGCGGCCACCATCCCGGGAAGATGGGCAGCGCCCCCGGCACCGGCGATGATGACTCGAATGCCCCTCTGCTCCGCTGCCTCGGCATAGGCAAACAGCTTGTCTGGCGTGCGATGGGCGGATACGACTTCCACTTCATGCGCTACCTGCAGCAATTGCAGGATATCAGCGGCGCCCTGCATCGTTTCCCAATCTGAACGGGAACCCATGATGATACCCACCTGGGGGGGCATCATTGGCCGGGCTCCAGGCAACCCTGTGCCGGCGGTAGTGGAGCAGAGATGTGTACAGACATGGCTTTCCTCACGTCAAAACCGGGCAATTGGGCGCGCCGCGCCATTCTACAGAAGGCCGCGACATCGGGCGACCCTGAAAATGATCAACACCTTGCTCACGGGATCTCGGAGTTCCTGATTTTACCGCGCAAGATCCTGGCGGAAGGGCGGCAGGGAATCCAGGATCGCCTGCCCGTAGCGACGGGTCAGGATGCGCCGATCCAGCAGGGTAACCCGGCCCGAATCCTGTTCGCTGCGCAGCAGACGGCCGCTGGCCTGGACCAGCTTCAGCGCCGCATCCGGGACGCTGATCTCCATGAACGCGTTGCGTCCCTGGGCCTCGACCCACTCCGCCAGCGCCGCCTCAATGGGGCTATCAGGCACTGCAAAGGGAATCTTGGCAATGACCACATGGCGGCAGTAGGCGCCGGGCAGATCAACCCCCTCGGCGAAGCTGGCGAGACCAAAAATAATGCTGCCGCGGCCACCGTCCACAGCCTCCCGGTGCTGGCGCAGGATCTCCTGCTTGCTGCCGTCTCCCTGCATCAGGATTGTCGTCTCCAGGCCGTCGCGCACACCGTCGTAGACCTCCTGCATCTGTCGCCGCGAGGAGAACAGCACCAGGCTGGCCTCCCCGGGGTCCAGCAAGCCGGGCAACAGGGCCACGATGGCCGCCGTGTGCGCCTCTGCATCACCGGGATCGCAGTCCATGGCGGGCACAGACAGGGTGGCACGGGAATAGTCGAAGGGGCTCGCCACTGCCTTGAAGGCGGCCTCCCGGGGCACGCCGGAATGCAGAATAAAACGCTCAAAGGAGCGCAGCGCGGTGATGGTAGCGGAGGTTACCACCACGCCGGCGGCGCGCGACCACAGATACTCCTCGAGGATATCGGCGGCGAGAATCGGGCTGCAGCGCAGATCGAAACCGAACTGGCCACCGCTGTCGAGCAGGGTAATCCAGCGCGCCTTGGGAGGGACCTCGCCCTCGCCACTCACCGCGTACTCCTGCCACAGGGCGAGCGTGGATTCGGCCCGACTGAGCAGAGCCCCGAGACTCAGGTGCCAGGTTTCGATCTCGCTCTTGTCCAGCCCGGCATCGTCCTCTTCCAGCGCTTCTGCCAGCCGGTTCTCTACTTTGGCCAGGCCGGTCGCAAGCTGCTGAAACTGCGCCGCGAGACCGGCTGCCAGGGGCAGCAGGACTTCGGGCACCCGACCGTGGGGAAAGCGCAGCTGCTGCTCGTCGCCGCGACCGTTGCCCGGAGGCCGCTCGGCGAACAGGGTCGCAACGGTCTGCTCGGCGACCTGCAGCGCGGCCTGGGCCTCCTCCATCACCCCTGGCAAGGACTGCAGCGTGCGCTGAAGGTCGACCAGGGTCACCAGGGCCGAGGCCGCCTGGGCCAGCAGCTTGCGGCTCTCCTGCAGCCACTGGCCGGTGGTATGCAGGCGGCAGAAACTGGAGAAGTGGGACAGGGCCTTGTCCGGCAGGTGGTGACCCTCGTCGAACACGTAGATGCTGTCCTCCGGGGCCGAGAGGATGGCGCCGCCCCCCAGGGCCAGATCCGCCAGCACCAGGTCGTGGTTGGCGACGATCACATCGGCGTACTGCAGCTGCTCCCGGGCGCGGAAAAAACTGCACTGGCTGATATTGGGACAGCGCCGACCGCTGCACTGGCTGTGATCGGTGGTAGCACCGTACCAGATTTCCTCAGGTACTTGCCCGGGCCAGCTGTCGCGGTCTCCATCCCACTCGCCGCGGCCCAGAGCCTCGACCATGGCACTGTAGACCGGCAATGCTTCCGCAGCCTCCGGTGCCCGGAATTCGTCGGGGTACAGAGGCAGGACATCTCCCCCGCCGCTGCCGGCCAGCTCCCGATCCAGCTTGGACAGGCAGACATAGCGGCGGCGGCCCTTGGCCAGGGTATAACTGAACTCCAGCCCGCTGTGATGGCGGATATCGGGCAGATCCTTGTTGACGAACTGCTCCTGCAGGGCGACGGTGGCGGTGGCCACCACCAGGCGCTTGCCCAGCGCCTGCGCCAGGGGAATGGCGGTGACTGCGTAGGCAATGGTCTTGCCGGTACCGGTCCCGGCCTCGATGACGCAGACCGCCGGTGTTTCCGGATCGGCGCGGCCAGTCGCGGGGGCAATGCGCGCCAGGGCATTGGCGATCTCCGCGATCATCTGCCGCTGCCCCCAGCGCGGGCTCAGCCCCTTGCCCGCCATGATCGCGGCGTAGGCTGCGCGGATCTGCTCCTTGAGGGCATCGCTCAGCAAGAGGGGGGGCAGCCCGCGGCCTGGTCATGAGCCAGCTTGCTGGCCACCGCGTTGGCATAGATCGCGAGAGCAAAGGAACGGTGATCGGTCGGCAGTGCCTCCATGCGGGCCTCGAACGCGGCCCGGGAGCAGCTGCCCGGTTCCAGAGTCAGATTCCCGGGAATGCCAACGTCGTCCCCTTGCAACATGCGGTAAGCGTACAGGTTGGTGGGGTGCAGGCAATAGAGAGCGACCACCTGCCGGTCAATCTCCTGCGCGACCTGGTCTGCATCAGCGAACTCTCCCGCCAGCGGAGTGCCGAAGGCGACGTGCACCCGCCCCTTGCCGCCGGAAATGCCGCGGGCAATCGAAGCCACATCCTCCTGCTCGGCCTTGGCGTAGCTGCCGGTGGTGCTGCGCAGATAAAGCTCTCGCGCCTTGAACCCGTCGCAGGGGTCCAACTCATAGGAAATCGATACCGGCACAATGCCCAGCGCATTGATGACCTCGCTGAAGGTCTCGGTCTGCTTGTCCCGGCTCATGGCCAGCATCTTGATCACCGCGGGCTCGGTGCGGTCGACGCCGTCCTTGGC
>JBLRXF010000198.1:0-6143 GCA_047920875.1 Haliea sp.
GCCAATCACTCCATTGGAGGCCATGGCAACCATCAGTGCCAGCCTGGCAGCCACCGCTACACTGCCACCGGCGCCGCGATATGCGGATGCGGGTCGTAGTCGTGCAGGCGGAAATCCTCGAAACGGTAGTCATAGATCGAGGCCGGCCGGCGCAGTATTTCCAGCCGTGGCAGTGGCCTGGGCTCGCGCCCCAGCTGTTCCCGGACCTGCTCCACATGGTTACTGTAAATATGGGAGTCGCCGGTGCAGATGATGATCTCGCCCGGCTCCAGATCGCACTGCTGAGCCAGCATCAGGGTCAACAGTGCCAGGCTTGCAGTGTTGTAGGGGAGTCCGAGGAAAGAATCGCTGGAGCGAATGAGCAGCTGTGCAGACAGCTTCCCCTCTGCCACATAGAACTGGTACAGGAGATGGCAGGGCGGCAGCGCCATTCTGCCCGCCCGGACGTTCTCCTGCGGGCTCAGCTTCTCATCCGGCAAGAACTCGACGTTCCAGCCGTGAAACAGAATGCGCCGGCTGTCCGGGTTGTTGCGCAGACAGTCGATCACGTAGTCGATCTGGTTGATGCTGCCGCCATCCCGGGTCGGCCAGGCGGTCCACTGGGCGCCGTAGATTGGCCCAAGGTCGCCGGTCTCGGTGGCCCACTCGTCCCAGATGCTGACGCCGTTTTCCTTTAGCCAGCGAGTATTGGTGGAGCCGCTGAGAAACCAGATCAGCTCGTTGACGATGCTCTTGAGATGCAGCTTTTTGGTTGTGAGCAGAGGGAAACCCTGGGTCAGATCATGGCGGAACTGACGGCCGAACACCGACAGTGTACCGGTGCCAGTCCGGTCTCCCTTGGGACTGCCGTGGTCAAGAATATCCTGCAGCAGATCAAGGTATTGTCTCATTTCAACGCAGCCCCCTCGCAGTCTTGTCCGGCCGGCTGTAGGCCCACCACAGCAAAAACAGGCCCAAACCGATCATGGGCAGACAAAGCAGCTGACCCCGCGTGAGCCAGCCAAAGGCCTGGAAGCCGATATGGGCATCCGGCTCACGGAAAAATTCGGCAATAAAGCGCAGGCAGCCGTAGCCTGTACAGAATACGCCGCCGGCAGCCCAGGTCGGGCGCGGCCGGGCGGTAAACCACAGCATGATGAAGAACAGCAGCAGCCCCTCGAGTGCGAACTGATACAGCTGCGAGGGATGGCGCGCCAGCTGCAGGGGGTCATTGGGGAACACCATGGCCCAGGGGACGTCCGCCGGGCGTCCCCAGAGCTCCTGGCCGATAAAATTGCCCAGCCTGCCCAGCGCCAGCCCCATGGGGGTCAGCAGTGCGGCCAGGTCGAGCACCGCCCCCGCCCTCAGGCCGCGGCTGCGGGCAAACCAGAACATGGCGATGATGACCCCCAGCAATCCGCCGTGGAACGACATGCCGCCTTGCCAGACCTGCAGCAACCAGAGCGGATTCTCCAGAAGCCGCTCGCCACCGTAGAAGATGGCGTAGCCGATACGTCCACCGAGTACCACGCCAAGGGCGCTGAAGAAAATGAGATCGTCTATGTGCTCGCGCTGCAGCGGCACGTCGGGGCGGGCGCTGCGCCGCACGCCAAGCCACCAGGCGAAGGCCAACCCGGCCAAATAGGTCAGGCCGTACCAGTGCACCTGGGCCGGCCCAAGGGAAAAGGCAACGGGGTCTATATCGGGATAAGGCAGCATAATCTCCGGTGTTGCATCCAGGGTACGGACTGAGCTGGCAATGCCTGCCCGAGCGGCCGCGATTCAAGGGCGCCCATTATCCTGTACCCGCGGCCGATTCACAATTATGGCGGCAGCTGGCAGGATGCAGCCCTGATCCAAGGAGTACTCTCACGCCATGTGTCTGATCGTATTTGCCTGGCAAGTGAAGCCGGAGCTGCCGCTGGTAGTCGCAGCCAATCGTGACGAGTTTCACCGGCGCCCCACAGCTCCCTCCCGGTTTTGGCCGGACCAGCCCGACCTGCTCGCGGGGCGGGATCTGGAGGCGGGTGGCACCTGGATGGGGGTGACCCGGCAGGGGCGGTTTGCAGCGATCACCAACTATCGGGACCCGGCACTGCCCCTGCCTGCAAAGCGCTCCCGCGGCGAGTTGCCGGTGGCATTTCTCACCGGTAGCGCAACACCCGCCGAGTTTTTGCAGGAGCTGGCGGGCAAGGCCGGAGACTACGCCGGATTCAACCTGCTGGTTGGTGCCGGAGGCGATCTCTGGTACTTCAGCAACAACACTCGCGAGCGACAGCCGCGCGCCCTGGTCCCGGGCATTTACGGGCTCAGCAACGCGCGCCTGGATTACCCGTGGCCAAAACTGACGCTGGCCAAGTCTCGGCTCGCGCCCCTGCTGGATCCGCTCTCCTTGACCCATCATCGCTTGCGCCAGGCCGTATCAGACCGCCGCCTCGCAGCTCCGGAAGCGCTGCATCCGCTGGGCCTTGGCACCGCCATGGATCAAAAACTGTCGGCACAGTTCATCGTCACCGAGGACTATGGCACGCGTGCAACGACCACTTACTGGCTGCAGCAGGAACCCGGGGCAAAAGACCTTGCTGGCAGCTGGGAGGAAATCAGTTTTGACCCAAGCGGCGGTGAAGTCGGCCGGCAGATGGCAACGTTCAGCTACGCCGCGGCGCCTCAGGGCAGCGGCGCGTGAATGAACTGCTGCAATCCGCGCTCGGTCAGCAGGCGCTGCAGCCGCTGCCGCACCGCAGCTGAATGCTCCAACAGCATCACGTCTGCCAGCAGATCGCAGGCTTCCACCAGGGTGATGCTGCGCAGGGTTTTCTTCACTTTCAGCAGGGCAGTCGCATTCATGGAAAGCACCTGATAGCCCATCGCCAGCAGCAGCACGGCGGCCAGCGGATCTCCGGCCAGTTCACCGCAGATGCCCACCGGCTTGCCCTCGGCACGGCCGGCCTCGGCCACGGCGCAAAGCGCCTGCAGGACTGCTGGGTGGAACGCGTGATAGAGATCCGCAACCCGCGAGTTGTTGCGATCCACCGCCAGCAGATATTGCGTGAGATCGTTGCTGCCTACTGACAGGAAATCCGCACGCCGCGCCAGCGCCCTGGCCTGATAGACGGCGGAAGGCACTTCCACCATCACCCCTATGGGCGGCAGCGCCACGTTGGCACCCTCCTGCACGATCTCCCGATGGCCGCGGTGAATCAGCTGCATGGCCTCGTCCAACTCGGCGACGTTGCTGATCATTGGCAGCAGGATGCGCAGATTACCCAGACCGGCATTCGCCTTCATCATGGCCCTGACCTGAGCGAGAAAGATCTCCGGGTGGTCGAGGGTCACGCGAATGCCGCGCCAACCCAGGAAAGGATTGTCCTCTGCTATCGGGAAATACGGCAGAGCCTTGTCACCGCCGATATCCAGCGTGCGCATGGTAACGGGACGGGGAGCGAAGGCCTCCAGCTGTTCGCGGTAGATCTGGCGCTGCTCCTCCTCACTGGGAAAGCGCTCGCGCAGCAGAAAGGGAACCTCGGTGCGGTACAAACCAACGCCCTCAGCTCCCTGCTCCAGGGAGCGAGTGACGTCGGCCATCAGCCCCGTGTTGACCCACAGCGGCAGGCGGTGGCCGTCGAGCGTCTCACAGGGCAGGTGGCGCAGAGGCTCGAGGTCACGCGATACGGCCTGATCCTGGTCCACCAGTTCCTGGAACCGGGAACGTACCTCTGGCAGGGGATTCAGGTGGACAATGCCATTATAGCCGTCGATGACCACCTCACGGCCCTCGAGCCGGGTATAGGGCAGGTCCACGGCGCCCATGACCGTCGGCACCCCCATCGCTCTCGCCAGGATAGCGACGTGCGAGTTGCCCGAGCCGCGCACCGAGATCAGCCCTGCCAGCCGCTCCCTGGGCACTTCGCCCAAAGCCGAAGCCGTAAGCTCCTCGCCTACCAGAATAGTCGCCTCCGGAAAGGACTTGGGCTCTTTTTTGGCCTCGTCCTGAAGGTAAGCAAGCACTCGCGTACCCAGATCCTTGACATCCACAGCCCGCTCTCGCAGGTAACTGTGCTCCATCCTTTCAAAATGGCGAATGTGCCTGATCATGACCTCGCTGAGAGCGCCCTGGGCCCACTGTCCCGCCTTGATCAGACGGGCGACCTCGCCGCCGATGGCAGAGTCGTCGAGTATGCCCAGGTATACATCAAACAGGGCATGATCCTCGGCACTCATCTCCCCACGGAGGTTTTCCGATACCGTCTCGATATCCCGGCGCACAGCCGCCAGCGCCGCCTTGAACGCCCGCAGCTCCCCGCGCCGGCTGACGGCCGTCTTGCGCGGCACTGCATACAGGTCCGCGACCGGGGACACAACCACCGCGGTACCGATCGCGATGCCCGGCGCGCCGGCGATACCATTGATGCGTGCCGGGCCTCCGGCTCCGGTGCGCAGTTCTCCCTGCACCGCGCCGGTCACCCTGGCATGGGCAATGACACCCGCCAGCTGCGCCGACATGGTCACCAGGAAGGCCTCTTCGCTTTCATCAAAGCGGCGCCGCTGGGCCTGCTGGATGACCAGTACACCCAGCATTTCCCGCTGATGAATGATCGGTACGCCAAGAAAGGCGTGGAAAGGTTCTTCACCCAGACCCTTGAGTAGCTGGAAACTGGGGTGGCTCTCGGCATCCTCGAGGTTGACCGGCTCCTCGCGCGTGGCGACCAGACCAACCAACCCCTGGCCCGGAGCCAGGCTGGCCTGACCAATCTGCTGCGGATTCAGGCCCTCGGTGGCCCGGAATACCAGGCGGCCATCGTGTTCATCGCGCATGTAGACACTGCAGACCTCAGTCCCCATGGCCTCGCGCACCCGCTTGACGATGATGTTGAGGGCGTCATTGAGACCCTCAGCGGCATTGACCTCCTGAACAATATTGCGGAGTGTCTCCAGCATCATTGCCGCCATCAGGCGTGATCCCGGATGATATGCGCCAGCGGCGGGGCCAGCTCTTTCAGGGCGCGCCGATAGACCTCGCGCTTGAAAGCGACGACCTGGTTCAGCGGATACCAGTAACTGACCCACTGCCAGTGGTCGAACTCGGGCTTCTGATTGGCATCAAGGCGCACGGCGTCGTCAGAGGCACGGAGATGGAGCAGAAACCACTTCTGCTTCTGGCCGATGCAGACCGGCTCCTGACCCTTGCGCACAAAACGCCGCGGCAGGCGGTAGCGCAACCAGCCGCGCGTAGCGGCGATCACGCGAACCGCGTCCCCGCTCAACCCGACTTCTTCTTCGAGTTCACGGTAGAGCGCCTGCTCCGCAGACTCACCCTCGTTGATTCCGCCCTGGGGAAACTGCCAGGCATCCCTGCCACCAATGCGTCGGGCCCAAAACAGCTGGCCGGCATCATTGGCCAGCATTATGCCGACGTTGGCCCTGAATCCATCTGAATCGATCACCACTCGCTACCTTATTATCAGGCGGGCCATTGTTCCACACTTTCCGGCCGCCGGGAAATTTACTCCGGGCGCTCGCCACGCTATCCTTCGCGGCTGCGCGGAGAAGCCATGACCCTTGCCATTTTTGATCTCGACAATACTCTGATCGCCGGCGACAGCGACCACCTCTGGGGTCAATTTGTCTGTGAACAGGGCCTGGTAGACAGCGCTTCCTTTGCCAGGGACAACGAGCGTTTCTATCGCGACTACCAGGCCGGCAGTCTGGATATTGACGCCTACCTGCGCTTCGCGCTGGGCCCGCTCAAGGGGCGCTCACCGGAGGAGCTGGCGCCGCTGCACCGGCAGTTCATGCGGGAGAAGATCGAGCCCATCCTGTTGCCGCAGGCGCTGCGCCTGATCGATAGCCACCGGCGCCAGGGTCATCGGCTGCTGGTCATCACCGCGACCAACCACTTCATCACCCGACCCATCGTCGACGCCCTTGGGATCGCCGACCTGCTGGCCTGCGAGGCAGAAATCAGTGAGGGGCACTACACCGGCGAGCCCACCGGCATTCCCTCCTACCACAGCGGCAAGGTCTTGCGCCTGCAAGCATGGCTGCAGCAGCAGCAGCTGAATCTGGCGGGTAGCTGGTTCTATAGCGACTCCCATAACGATCTGCCCCTGCTGGAACAGGTGGACTACGCAGTGGCCGTGGATCCGGACCCAATACTGAAGGCG